>NZ_JBTYZO010000021.1:0-109261 GCF_057808495.1 Hymenobacter sp. M1-2 | reverse complement strand
CTGATTTCGTCCAGATTACTCACGAACGCAAAGATAATTGTCCGTACAACCTAGAACGACCAACCATTAAACAATTTAACAATGCAGCCATTTACTTATCCACCTCAATGCCCATCAGCTGCATGAGCTGGCTGGCGTTGAAGGCACGGCAAGCGCCGGGCGTGAGGTGGTAGTCGAAGTGAATCTGGCCGTCTTGGAAGGTGCTGTTGAAGCTGAAGTTGCGCACCTGGCCAGGCCACTCGGTTTCTAGTGCGGCCAGTTCCAGGTCGTGGGTGCTGATAAGGCCGGCGGCGCGGCGCTGGTGCAGCTGCCGCAGCAAAGCGCGAGCACCGCGGTGCCGGTCAAGCGAGTTAGTCCCTTTCAGAATCTCATCCAGCAAGTAGAAAACAGGAATTGGTTGTTCGTTTTTGGTTGGTGGTTTTTGGTTGTTCGTTGCTAATGCATCATCGTCAATTGTTAATTGTTCACTGTTAATTGTCAATTGACTACTCAAGTCTAGCAGCAGTTTGAGGCGCTTGAGTTCGGCGTAGAAGGAGGAGGTACTTTCGGCGAGATTGTCCTGAGTGCGCATGGCCGTGAACACCTGGGCCGGGCTGAGGTGGAGCCGCCGGGCGCACACCACGCCGCCCGCCAAAGCCAGCACCATATTCAGCCCCACGGTGCGCAGAAAGGTGCTTTTGCCCGCCATATTGGAACCCGTGATAACAGCCGTTTGTCCGTAGCCTACCGTGTGGAAGTCATTGGTGATGCGTTGGGCCGTGAAGATGAGCGGGTGGCCCAGCGCTTCGGCCGTTACTTCGAGGGGCGCGGTGCTGAGTGTAGGCGTGGCGTAGGTCGGGTTGGCAAATTGCCAGCCGGCCAAGCTCACCAGGGCTTCCAGCTCGGCTTGTACTTCGAGCACGGTAGTCAGTTCCGGGCCTAAGTCCCGCTTCCAGCGTTCCAACTGCCACATGGCGTGCAGGTCCCAGAGCAGCAAACTGTTGAGCAGCAAGGCGCCTAGCGGATGCTCCCGTCCCCGAAACAGCCCCGCCACGCCCGCCAACTGGCCCAAACGGCGAGTAGCCGCGGCGCCGTGACTGGCCGCGCGCAGTGTCTCGCGCAACTCCCGCAGCCGGCCCGACTGCCAGCGTTGGTCGGCATCCTCGTCTTCAAACAATGCCAGCTGCGCCTGCGTGGCCCGTAGCGCGTCGTGCATGGCCAGGGCCTGCTCGGCGTATTCGGTGCGTGCTGTAGCCAGCTGGCCGTTCAGCACGCTGATGATGACCTGCACGCCTACCAGCCAATAGAATCCCTGTCCCAGTAGCCACGCCGCCACGCTCGCCAACACCAGCAGCGGCAACAGCACCAATAGCGGCTTCAACCAAGCTTTGCCTGCAAAAAAATTGGGTAGAGCGAGCCAGGTGCTGAACTCACGTGGGTCGGCCTGCTGGCGTGGGAAGTGCCGGGCGCGTGCCTGCCACTCCTGGGTCCAACCCACGGCCGGAGCCAGTTCGGCGGCGGCTTGCTGGCGAGCCAGGACTTCGTCGCCGGAAGCAGGTTGCAGCAGCCAGCCGGCCAGCCAATCCTGCCCGAGCCGGGTAGAAGCGCGGTTGAGCAATTGAAACAAGGAGTGTGGGCCAAACACGTCAAGGTCGGCGGCGTAGGGGTGCTGGGCGTCGAGGTAGCGCAGGCCGGGGTCAAAGGTGGCGAGGCGGCCCACAAGGCGCTCCTGCTCGTCGTGGTTGAGGCGGGCCAGCAGGCGGTGATGCTCGCGCTGATAGCCCATGCGGCCGTGCCAGCGCACCAGTCCCATAAACGCCAGCCACACGGCTACCACGAATACCAAGCCCGGCACCACGAAACCGTGCGTAAACAGCCACCACGCGCCAGCCGCGCCGCTGCCAAAGAGCAGCACCCGCAACCAGCCACCTAGCTGGTGTCGGCCGGCATAGTGCTGCTCCTGGGCAGTATGCAGCGTTAGGTTTTCGGCAAAAACTTCGGGTGGAGTCACGGTAAGCGGGCGAACAGCAGCGGAAACAGGCACGGCAACAAAAGCAGGTGGAGCCCACGAAGGTACAACGCCCCAACTGCGCTGGGCCCAGCCGCCGTGTTTCCCCTTGAATCGTTAGAGCATCGAGCCGCCGGACATCGGTATGTCATAGGTGTGACATACCGATGTCATGCCCGTGACATTAGTATGTCACGGGGTGCACCTCTAGAGGTCATGATAACTCCCTAATTTTTTGTTGGTTAGAAAGTTGGTAATGAGCCCCAGAGGGGCGGCATATCGGTAGTTGTCATGCACCCAATCGTGCTACAGCCCCATGGGGGTTAAAATAGCTATGTAGTTGCTGTTTCTACCGATATGTCGCCCCTCCGGGGCTTGGCTAATGACTCCGTAAGCGTGAAATTGCTTGTAAGAAGTCAGGCCGAAAATGCCGCTACGCACTTCAGCTCGATGGCAATGGGCGTGGGCAGGCAATTGATTTCGACGGTGGTGCGGCAGGGCTGGTTGCGCTGGAAATACTCGGCGTACAGCTTGTTGTAGGTGGCGAAGTCGTCCTTCATGTTGGTCAGAAACACGGTCACGTCCACGAGGTCTTCCCACCGTGCCCCGGCTTCTTCCAGGATGTAGCGCACGTTCTGGAACACGGCGTGGCACTGGCTCTCGAAATCATACTGCACTATCTGCCCAGCGGCGTCCAGCTCCACGCCCGGCACGGCCTTTTGCCCCCGCTGCCGCGGCCCCACGCCCGAAAGAAACAGCAGGTTACCCACGCGGCGGGCGTGCGGGTAGAGGCCCACCGGCTCCGGCGCGCGGCTGGAATTGTGGGCCATAGAGGAAGACGACGAAGCCAGATTGCCCGAGCTAGCGGAAGGAGTGTCAGGTGCCATGCGCCAAAACTAGCCGATTTTTGGCGTCCTTGCGTAGAGGCTGAACCGGGATGGGCGCTGGTGTGGTTGTTGAGTCGGTTCCGGCCCTAGTGCCCCACGTGTTTTCTCTGTTATGCGCTCCACTCTTCGCCGTTTTGCCATGTTGGCTGCCCTGGCCCTGCCCACCGTTACTCTGGCCCAGCAGAAGCTGAAGTATCCCAAGCCGCAGCCCGACCAGATCTACGACGCCGTAGGCCAACCGGCCGTGCCCCTGGGCGGCCTCGACGCCTACGCGCAATACCTGGCCGACAATCAGCAATTTCCCGCCGCGGCTTTGCAGCGCGGCGCCGCCGGCACCGTTGCCGTTACGTTCGTGGTGGAGAAAAGCGGCGGCATTTCCAACGCCGTTGTAGCCGCACCGCTCGACCCTGATCTGGACGCGGAGGCACTGCGGCTCATCAGTAAGGGCCCGCGCTGGGCGCCAGCGCAGCACAAAGGCCAGAAAGTGCGGCAGCGCGTCACAGTACCCATCTCGTTTCAGATTCCAGCCGGGGCCGATGTCGTGACGCCACCCACACCCGGCACGGCTGCGGCCATACCGCCCGCGCCGGGCAATTCAAATCCAGGCACCACGGTAGTGAAAGCCGACCAGCCGGCCCGGCCCGTGGGCGGTACGGAAGCCTTTTTCGAGTGGATTCAGAAGAACCAGCAGTACCCCGCCCTGGCTCGGCAGCGCAAAATAGAGGGCCGCGTGATGATGGAATTCATGGTAGAGAAAGATGGCACCCTCACCCAAGCCAAAGTGCTCAAGCCGCTCGGTTCGGGCCTCGACCAGGAGGCATTGCGGCTCATCAAAGCAGCCCCGAAATGGCAGCCCGCTACTTTTCAGGGCCAACCTGTAAAGCAAAAGATGGTGTTGCCGGTTCTATTCCAGCTGTAAAGTATTTTTAGGCGCTCTGCGTCAGTTATTATGCCTTCCTCTTCGCCTTCCGCCCCGTCCGCCATGCTCACATCTCTGCCTTTGCTTTCCGCCCCGCCGGTTGCTCTCATTCAGAATGAGGCCATTCCGAACCCGCTGCAAATCTGGCCTTACCAGACTCGGTTTCAGCAAGCCGCCCAAGCCGTAGCCACGGGCCTCTTCAATGCCCTCGATGACGACCTAAAACCCTACGTACTGCTGTTGGCTCTGCCCGTACAGGATGCCGAGTTTGCGCCCGTATGCCTGGAGCCCACCAATTGTGGCCTCGATGGACAAGCGTTTATGGGAGCAGTAGCCCGCGGCCGCGACATTCAACGCCACACGCCCTGGCCCTACGCGGAGCGCGACGATGTGAGCCCCGAAATGGTGCGGCGCAAGCACGAAGGCATTGGGGTGCGCAACGCGGTGCAGGAAATTCTGGACTTCATCGACGACCATTCCGTGCACCAGCACATTGCAGGCTGGCCCATCGAAATCAACGGCTACTTTGTGGTGACGGTGCTGCGCATACTGCGCAAGCCCCTGCGGGCCTATCCGTCCTTGCGGCCAGATCGGTTTTACACCGATGGTAAGCCGCTGGCGCCGTCGTTGCTGGCAGCGGCCATGTACCGTTTCAACGAGGAGTGCATCAAGTCTCTGACTGAACCCGCTCCGGGAGCTGGCCTATTCGTGCGTCCGCGCGAAACGGAGGAATTATTACGAGCCGCCGGTAAGAGCCTGCTTGATACGCCGGCTCAGGCCTTAGGTATCGAACCCGGTACGGCGCGGCTTTTTCATACGCTCAACACCATTTCCAGCCTACGCTACGAAGGGGCCGAGGGCGTGGGCAAGCTGCTGCTCGCCGCCCGCCACCATCCTAACCTGGAGGAAGTGTTTGCCCTCACCTGCCCTACCCCACTCACCGACTACCGCGCCGTGCGCAAGCTGCTCGAAATGACGACGGCCGACGTGAGCCTGCTCGCCGACGGCGAAAACGTGTACGCCCTAGGCCGCCTGGTGGGCAACTACGACGTGAGCCGCGAGGATCTGTTCATTATCAACTTCGTGAACCACTACGTGTGGGAGTTTCAGCACGATGGCAAGGTGCTGATGCGCATCAACTACGGCCAGCCTAGCCTGCCGCGCGCGCGCCTCAACCGTACCCGCTTCCGCAAAGACCTCAAGCGCACTTTCCAACTCGCGGACCCCATCAAGATTGAGCGGCTCTGGGACGTGGTGCTCGAAGCCAGCCGCCAGAAACACGGCACACTGCTCGTCATCACCACCGAAGCCCTAGCCGAAGCCGACCGGCTAAAGCTGCAATGCACGCTCATTGAGCCCGTACCGCTCACGCCCCTCATCACGCGCCTGGTCACGGCCATCGACGGCGCCGTGCTCCTGGACCCCGACGCGTACTGCTACTCCATCGGCGTCATCCTGGACGGTAAAGCTTCCCCCGGCCGGGGTACCAGCACCCGCGGGGCCCGCTTCAACTCCGCCATCCGCTACGTCGAAACCTCGCCGTATCCGTGCCTGGCCATCGTGGTGAGCGAGGACGGTATGGTGGACGTGATTACCAAAGACCGGCTGCGAGAAGAAGAATAGATAGCGCCTGTCATTGCGAGGAGGCACGACGACGCAATCCTTCCTCTCATAGCGCGAAGCCTACTGAAGCAACAAGCCCTTAACTCCGCCGTGGATGTTAAGGGCTTGTCTGTGTAAGAAACTGGTCTCACAAAGAGGAAGGATTGCTGCGTCCTGCGTCCTCGCAATGACAGGAGTTGGAGCAATTCTACTTCGCCCGGAACGACCATGTGATGCGGAACGTGGCTACTGTGTCGCCCGCTTCGTCGGTGCCGGTGCTGGTGCAGATTAGGGTGCGGCCCTCGCCGCTGGCTCGGCTGTCGGCGATGGTTTGGGCGATGCGCTGGCCGTCTTCGCTGGTGAAGGAAATCAGGCCCACCGCCTTCTTGGTGAAATCAGCTTCTAGTCCTACTACCAGCATCGACACGCGCCCTTGGCCCTGAATGTTCATCATGGCTAGCATGCCGCTGGCCATTTCGGCGGCCATGCTCAGGCAGGCAAAGTAAATGCTGCGAAACGGATTCTTGGTGAGGTACTTGAACGGCACCGTAACAGTAGCCCGCTCCGGCGTTATTTCGCGCAGCCGCAAACCCGCCAAATACGCCATCGGCAAACTGCGCAGCATGAACAGACGCAGCTTCAGCGGATTGGAGATGGTGCGCCGAAACGCGGCGGCGGCTGGTGAGTCGAAGGTGGTGGAAGTCTGCATGGCAGAGCGAGATGGGTGCAAAACGAATATACGAGGAAAGCGAAGCGCCTGCCTGCTTACTTGTAGCACAGACTTCAGTCCGTAGCCTGACTCATACGCGCGGTTACCTAGGCTTCCACCTCCACATGCTCCGCCAGTTGCGGTACGGGATTAGCGTTTTGCAATGCGGGTTTTGCAATGCGGCAGGAGCTGGTCAGAAGTAGCGGGCTACGGACTGAAGTCCGTGCCACAGACACAGACACACGCGGATGATTCTAGCTCTTCTTTTCCAGCACTAACACCACCTTGTTGAAGTTGGCGGCGGCATTTACTACGTCGCGGAAAGCCTCGAAATCTTTCTTGGGCCAGCGAATCTGGCGGTAGGCTTCCGTGATGGTGACGGTGACGGTCTGGCCTTGCACGTCGTACTTCGAGCGGAAGTAATAGAGCGGATCTTTGGCGTCGGGGCCGGCTTTTACGTCGGCGTTCAGGTCCTGCAAGTTGCGCACCCGGTAGCCGGCGGGCAGCTCCACCGTTATTACGCGGTTGTAGCGGCGATTGAAGTCGTTTTCCACGTCGTACTGCCGGGCCTCGGTCTGGTACAGCTCCGACTGCGGCCCCAGCAAGTCCCCGATTTTGAAGAGGTAGCGCTGCCCCGCCTTGTTGATCAGAGCGGCCGATTCCACGCTGGCATCCACCAGAAACGGCTTGGTAAGCGGACTCAGCCCAGCTTCGCCGTTGCTCACTTTCACGCTCTTGAACGTGGCGTCGGGCACGCTGCTCTTCACCAAGCTTTGTAGAATCTCGGTCCGCTTCTCTTCGGGAATCAGCGAGAAAAACGGCTGAATAACTTGCGCGTGGTAGCCGCCCATCACCTGGTGCACATCCACGAAAGCCTTATCCAGCTCCGGCGCAAACGTCACCTTGATGTCGAGGTCACTGGGGCTTTGCTCGGCGGTCAGCGGCGGTATTTCCCGCACCTCCCCCACCGCCGACTCCGTAGACCCGAGTTTCACGGTGCGCACAAACAGGCCTTTGTTGGCCGTCCAGCCGGGCGGGACCATGCCGTAGCGGAAATCGGGGCGGGCAGGGGCCAGCAATTGCTTGGTAGTGGGGAAATAAAAGGCGTAGTTGTCGAGGTAGTTCCAGGTGTCGAAGGTTTCATCAAATGGCACGTCGCTACGGTCCGTGGTGATGACCAACTCATGCTCCACGTTGAGGCGCCGCAGCAGGGCCGCAAACAGCCGCGTCAGGCCCATTTCGGAGGCGTTGCGGGTGGCAATTATGCGGGTGAGGTTGGTTTCCCCACCCCCTTCTGCCAAGTTGAAGTTGGTTTTGAGGTAGTTTTCCAGCGCCCGCACGCGGGCTTCCGGGTCGCCGGCCGGTAGCTTGGCCTCGCGCAGCAGCTTATCGGCGGCTTTAGCCTCGTCTTTCGCTACCGAATAGATGGTGCCGTGCAGGTACTGGCTGGCATCGGCCCAGGTGAACAGGCGAGTACGGCCACGCTGAGCCGTGTAGGCCAGCTTGTACTCCACGCGCATCCGCTCGGCGTCGCTGGCAGCAAAAGCTTCTTCGCGGGCCGCCGCCACGTTGGGTAGCTTGATGTTGATGTGGTGCTTGCCAGCAATAACGGTGTCGCGCGCGGCCGCGGGGCCGTGGTACACGCGGGCATCGAAAGTCAGCGCCTCGGGCGAAATCAGCTCGAACGATACGTCGCGGGCGGGCATGTTGCTTTGCAGATAGTCGCGGCCGAAAAACTTGGCTGGCCGCTCGCGCAGAAACAGGTACTCAATCTCGGAGCCTTTCTCGACGCCTTCCACCGCGAATATCTTGTAGCCCCGGCCGCCGTCTTCGTCTTTCAGCTCCTTGATGCTGCCCTCGTTCACCTCCACCACTTCGCCGCGCGGGCTAATGGTGCGGGCCTTCAGGTACAGCAGCTGGCCGCCATCCTGCGGAATGTAAATCTTGTTGAACCGCTCAATGCCATCGGAAGTATTCACGCGTAAGATGCGGTGTTCCGTGGAGTAAAGCCGCATTTCCTTGTCCTTGGGGCTGAACATATACTCCTGCGCCGTGAAATCGCGCAGCACTAGAGCCGGCTGCTTGGCCTCCGCCTCCGATACGGGCAGCCGCTTCGTGCGCTTAGCGTCCCAGGTGTAGGTAGCATATTGGAGCGCAGCCGGCACCGACTGCGCCAGCAGCGGGGAGGCAGCGGTGCTACTGAGCAGCAGAGCCACGGCAGCAGTCCGGGCAGCAGAGAAAAATTGCATAGTTGCTAGGTGAAACACGGGCGAATACTGGCGGCAGTCTTGAGCCGAAGCAGTCGGCGAAGACTGCCAACCATGAAGCCTGGCAAGTCTTCCGACTTGCGTGGGTCTAGTGGAGGGTGTTGGGGTTTGTCAGTTGTCAGTCTGAAGACTGACCTGGCTTCGTGGCTGGCAGTCTTCGCCGACTTTGTCGGCGAAGACTGCCGCCAGGCTAATGGCGTAAAACTACGCCTTCTTGCGCTTCAGGATTACGGTTTCGCGGTAGGCGGCGTTCAGCTTGTCTACTACCGCGTTCCACTGGGCAAACTGCTTGGGCTCCAGCATGAGGTAGTTGATGTACACCTCCTTGTCCTGCACGATTTTGTTGCCGCGACGCTCGTACTTCACTTTGAAGCCGAATACGGGGTCGTGCATTTCAGCGGTTGGGGGCAGGTATTCGACTTCGTAGCCGACAGGAATTTCCAGCTCGGTGCGGGTGCGGTTCTGGTGGGCGTATTCGTTCACGCGGGGCAGGCGGCGCTTGGCGGCGTCTATCCGGTCGTGGGCAAAGGGCTGCTCCAGGTTGAGGTTCACGTAGATTTCGTCGTCGAGCTTCTGCACGTAGTCTTGCAGGCGATACTCGTAGTCGATAGTCAGGGGCTTGTCGCGGGTGTCGAGGTGGCTCACGCTGTACTTGTCGACGAAGAACTTATTGTTGCCGCGCTCCAGCAGGGCCTTTACGTACCTGGTCTCCTCGGTTTGGTCGAGGCCGTCGAGGGCGTAGCTCTGCATTACTTTGGGGTAGCCTTCGAGGCGCAAGCTGCCTTTGCCGCGCAGCCCGCCCTTGTCGTCCAGCGTCAGCGCCGACACGTCGGACACGGGGCTGCGGTCTTTTTCCATCACTGGCACGGGCACCACTTTGCAGTTCTTGCCATCAATAGCCAGCAGCGCCTCCTTGCCTTGGATGAAGGCCGAGGGCATCCCGAACGGCATGTACTTGTTGGTGGCGTCGAGGAAAACGTACTTGCCGGGGCTGGCCTCGTAGGTCGTAATCATGTGGTTGTCGACGCCGGGCGTGGCCAGATCGGAGTAGCGGTAGGGCAGGTCGCGGGTGCCAATCCAGGTGAGGTAAGATTTCACGCCGGCCATGCGCAGCATCTCGCGGGTGAGGTTGGCCATGTCCTTGCAGTCGCCGTAGCGCTTGGCGTACACCTGGCCGGCATCGCGCGGGATGAAACCGCCCATGCCATTCTCGAAAGCCACGTAGCGGACGTTGTCTTGTACCCAGTAATACACGCGCTGCACCTTGTCCTGCTCGGTTTTGGCGCCTACCACCAGCGAGTCTACCACGCGGCGCAGGGCGGGGCTTTCCTTGGGGTCGAGCTTGCTTACGAAGCCCGAATACAGATTGTAAAGCTCCGGCACGCCAGCCAGCATTTTGCGCGCTTGGCCGCTGGCCGTGGGCACTTCCTCCACGAAATACACCAAGTGCGGCAAGTAGTACGCGGCTTGGGGTCCGTCGTCGTCGCGCGGCGGGCTGGGCAAGTTGTCGGCCATCCAACGGTAGGTGATGGTGTTGCCTTTTTCCTGCTTGGTGAAATTGATGTTCAGCCCCTCGGTATGGAACAGCTTGTGGTTGATTTTTACGTTGCGCGGCGCCGTGATAGAGAGTTCAGCGTGGCGCACGGGCACGTAGGAGCCGAAGTAAAACGGCAGCAGAAAACGCGGATCGGGGTGGCGCACGGTGTAATCGACCACCGTGCGGGCACCGGGTGCTACGGCTGGAAAACTCCACGTGGTAGAGCGAGTGTCATCGTAGAAAATGCCCGACTGCACCTCGAATTTCTCTTTGTAGTCGTTCACTTTCACCGTCTTGTAGCTATTGCCAGCGGGCACCAAGGTGCGAGCATCAAGCTTCTGCAAGCGGCTGAAGTGCGAGTTAAACACCTTATTATCAGCGTAAGCCGCCGACTGCGCATCGAGGTGCAACATTTCCTGGTGGTTGCGCGCCAGCACGATTACCGAATCACCCTTCACCTCGAACGTGAGGTCGGTGCGGTAGTCGAGGTACACGGCTTTCTCGCCCGGAAATTTGGCCTGCATTTCCGCCACGAGTTGTGTGGGCTGCTGGGCGTGGGCGGCGGGCGGCGTTAGACTCAACCACAAAAGCAGCGCCAGGGCGCCACCAGACCATTTATTTGCCTTCATACACATATTGATTCCAGTACACTTCGGTCTTGGCAGGTTCGCCTTGGGCGGCAACGAAATAAAATAAGCTAGGAAAGCAAACGGTTACTGCTCTTGCCGCGAGGCTGGCAGATATTCCTACAATAATACGCATTCGGCCGCCGCCCCGAAATAGGCTGTCACCCGCTGGCGCAACAATTTTTTCAGGAATGACTACAAAATGCCTCTCCCCTACCGCCGGCCGGCCTTCTTAGGAGCCGACTCAGGTGCCGGATACACCGTCAGCTCACGGTAGCCAAAAGTAGGGTCCGTTTCGCGGCGAAAATCCAGTTCTTCCAACACTCCAATTACCAGCTCCGCCGTCGTGTATACCACGTTGCCATCGAGCAGATGCCCGCCGACTGTCCGGCCCGTGGAATCGGAAACGGACAAGTGCAGGTGGCTGCCATTGACGGAGAGCGTACCGACTAACGACACAATCTCGAAATGGCCGTGGTACACGCTCGGCCCTTCCTGGTTGGCGAGGCGCAACGTAGCCTGCGTAAGGCTGCCCACGCACGTCACGATGGCACCCGCCCGAATCTGCTGCTGCTGCACGAAGGCTTCGAGCTGCTGGCGCAGGTCCTGGCCGGGCCGCAGCCGCAGCGCGTACGTGCGCATGGAAGAAGGCGTGGCGGACGGCGTGTTGGGAGCATGCATAGCCGGTTTCAGTTGAGCCAGCGCTTCCGGCGCACCAAGCCCCAGCAGCCAGGACAACAGGAGTAGCAGGCGGTTCATACGTTGAGTTCGGGAGGTCTTAAAGGTAGCGCCAGTAGCGCGAAGCTCCAGCTTCGCGCCTCGTTGCTGAGGTTGAACGACTGGAACGGCACCGCCCACCGCGTATCGTTCAACGATACGCGAAGCCTCGCGCTACACGCAAAAGGCCGGCAAATGCCGGCCTTTTCGTCTGATTAAGCGAGTCTTAGCGGTTGAAGCGCACGTTGCCGTAACGCACTTTGATGTTGACGTTGCTGCCGCCCTGCCGGGGTCTGGCCAGGCCGAAGGTGCCTTGCATGTCGCTGGATACAGGGCTGGTTTCCTCCGATGCTACTCGCACCAGTCGCTTATCCACGAGCAGCTTGCCGTGCTGGGTATTGACGTCGAAGTTGAACTTGGCATCATCGGCGAAGTTGAGCAGGATGGTGCTGTAACCGCCATCGAGGTTGATGAGGCTGAAGTTGCGGCCCGTGTTGCGCACCTCAAAGTTGGGGCAGTACTGCACCGTCATATCGAGCCGGTCGGAAAGCTTATCGATGCTGAACTTGGAGAAGCCAGACGTGCCGCGCAGATTGCGCACGGTGCCCAGGGCCACGTCGCCGTACTTGCTGTGCACCGTCAGGTCCTGCACCGTGCCAATATCGATGTCGGAGTAGTTGTTACGCAGGTCCACCGTCTGGCCGTCGTCGAGGCGCAGGCGGGAGTACGAAGCGTCGATGCTGGCGCGGCGGGTGTACGCCACCGAGGCTTGGCCGTTACCGATGCGCACCAGATTCTGGGCACCATCGAGGCGGTCCGTGCGCAACGTTCCGTATTCCACAGCTAGCTCGGTAGAGCCCGTTAGGTCGCCGCTAATGCTCACGTCGCCGAAGGTATTGAACACGTGGAGCGGGGTATTTTTGGGCACCCATACGGTGTAGTTTACCTCGTACAGCTTGGTGCGGCTCCAGCACTCCCGGGGCATCGAGCCAAAGCGGGACCGAACCGACACGCCGCCCGTAGCGGGGTCGTTTTCGAGCATCTGCACCTGAATCATGTCCTGGAGCTGCTGCGCTTTTTCGTCCGTATCGGCGCGGGTGATGATGTCTACCTCCGTGCGCACCTCGTTGCGGCTCCACACGTTCACTTGCACTCGGCCGTAGCGGGTATCCAGCGCGTAGGGCTTCCCGGAGGGCACGGCAAACGTACGGCTCAACCGGCGGGTTTTCTCTACGGCCGGCGCCAGAGCAGCATTTTCCTGCGGGTCCTGTGGCCCTTGCCCTATGGTTTGCTGCTGACCTTGCTCAACTTGCGGCGCGCCGGCCCCACCTTGCAGTCCGTAAGCTGGTGCCTCGGGACAAGGTTGCTGGTAGTATTGCACGTCGGTGGTGGCCATTCGCTTGCTCTGGGCCTGGCTCACGGTGCAGCTAGTAGCCAGCAGTAAGCCAAGGACCAGTAACGCTGGGCCACCTTGTAGAAAGCGGAAGGACTGGCTCATGGCATTGGGTGATTGTCGGCAATCATGAGCGGTTGGGTGTGGAAGTCCTGCATTTGCTCCCTGGTACGGGTTTGCTGGTTCAGGATGTCGAGCCTGATTTGCAGGTTGCGGTTCATGGCGTCGAGCACCACGGCCGGCTCCGGGTTGCGGTACAGCTCCATTTTCAACTGCCGATAGGTCGAGTCGAGTGAGGCCAGTTCGCGCTGCCAGTCGGCGCGGGTACCAGCGTCCGACGTTCGGGCTTCTAATTGCTCCAACTCAGCTTGGCGCTCCTGAATCTGGGTGGCGTAGTAGGATTCCATGCGACGCACTTCCTGCGTCAGGCGCTGGGCGGGCGCCTCGGTTCCAATGGCTACCGTGGAAGCCCCAAAGTTGAAGGGAGCAGCGTCATCTGTTTCTGTGATGGTGGGTGCCAGCACGAGGGGCGTAGGGCTAGTGTTCCAAGCAGGCGTACGATGCCCGTTGCTCCACACGGCGCCAAAGCCAGCCATTATCAGCAGTGCCAAGGCGGCGGCCATGCCAGGTCGGGGCAACCAGCCCCAGCGGGTAGTCAATGGTGTCGTCGTGGTGGTGGTTACTCCAGCAGCAGGGTACAGCTTTACTATCCGCAGCGGAGCGGCGGTTTCTTCGGGCTCAGAGGTGGAGGTAGCGCCGGCTGTGGGTGCAGCTAGCTTTTGTTCGATGTTGTCCCACAGGTCCGGGCGCGGCTCAAACGCGTCGAAGTCGGCGCGGTGCCGCTCAACGAAATTTTCCAGTCCGGTTTCTTTCTCGTTCATGTCAGGGGTGGTACTACGCACGTGGCTTCCTCAACCCTAAACGCCCCGTCTTAGTTTGGGGTGGGCGGTGCGCGTTGGGCGAGGATTCTGTATTTGTTACTCTTTTACGCAGTCAGGCCGCAGTTGCGCGCCAGTTCCAGCAATTTTTTGCGGGCCCGGCTGTACTGCGACTTCGACGTGGATTCGGTGATGCCCAGAATACCGGCTATTTCGGCGTGGTCGTAGCCTTCCAGCAAGTAGAGGCTCAGCACCACGCGGTAGCCGTCCGGCAGATCCTGCACGCAGCGGCGCACTACGTCGGCGCGCCAGCTGATTTCTTCGTTTTCGGGGCCGTAGCTGGTGGTTTCAGGGCTGGCAGCATCGTGCTGCTCCCCGAGGGGCACCAGTTGCAGGCGCCGGTTGCGCAGGCAATTGATGCTCTTGTTGATGACGATGCGCTTGAGCCAGGAGCCGAACGACGAATCGCCCTTGTAGCTGTGCAACTCGCGGAAAGCACTCAAAAACGACTCCTGGAGCACGTCCTCGGCCTCGGCATAGTCGCCGGTGATGCGCAGGGAGGCGTTGAACATGGCTTTGGAGTAACGCTTATAAATCTCGGCCTGGGCCCGCCGGTCGCCCAGGCGGCACCGCTCTACCAGCGGGGCGTTGATGTCAGTGTACGCAAAGGCTTCCATAGGGCGAGTTGCGGGAATAAGTGAGCAGGAAGAGGGTTCAATATCCAACTTTCCGGGCGAAGCTGCTAACGGTTGATGGCCAAGCGAATCATAGACAACGCCAGCTTGCTGGAGTTGCATTTGCAACAAACATGAATTACGAATGCTATTATCTTAAATATAATACATAAATTATATAAACAATCGCCTGATTGCCAGCCCCACAGCCGATAGTCGCGGCATTACGTCATCCTCCAAACCCCTACTACTATGCAAGTACTTCGTCTACATTCGCAGGGCCCTAGTGTTCGGCGCTGGCAATTATTTCTCATTGGCCAAGACCTGCTGCACGATCAGGCCAACGGCATCTTCGGCGACAGCACGGAGGAGGCTACCATTGCTTTTCAGAAACGGCATAAGCTGAAGCCCGACGGCGAGGCGGGCAACGACACTATTGGACTGGCTATGCAGCTCCACTTCGGCGTACTCAAGGATGCCGACAACAGCCGCACCGGCATCAACTGGCCGGCCGTGCCCAACTTCAAACCGCTGGTAGGCACGGCGGCGCGGCAGCAAATTTTCGGCAAGTTTCGCTTCGTAGCGGCTCCCATTGCCGGCAACCCCGAAAATATTAAGGTGCTCGACAACTGGGCCAGCCAGCATATTCGCCTAGCCAAGCTGCCCGCGGTGGGTGGCGTGATACCGAAGCAGGTGGAATTTCATACGCTGGCCGTGCCGCAGCTTGAAAACCTGTGGCGCGACTGGCAGCAGGCCGGCTTGCTTCAACACGTGCTCAGCTGGGACGGCTCCTACGTGCCGCGCTTCATTCGGGGCAGCCGGACGCAACTCAGCAACCATGCCTTCGGCACGGCTTTCGACATCAACTGCAACTTCAACCGGCTAGGCACCATTCCTGCCCGTATTGGGCACAAGGGCTGCGTGCGGGAGATGGTGGAGCTAGCCAACCAGAACGGCTTTTTTTGGGGCGGCCACTTCGGCGGCAAACGCGTGGATGGCATGCACTTCGAAATAGCGAAGCTGTTCTGATACGTTCAGCGCAAGAGGTAAAAAGGCCCGCCTGGTAATCCAGACGGGCCTTTTTCACTTGAGCACCGGCAGTTCCCTGGCCTACATATCGAACTTGATGCCCTGGGCCAGCGGGAGCTGGGTGCTGTAGTTGATGGTGTTGGTTTGGCGGCGCATGTACACGCGCCAAGCGTCGGAGCCGGACTCGCGGCCCCCGCCGGTTTCCTTCTCGCCCCCGAAGGCGCCCCCAATTTCGGCGCCGCTGGTGCCGATGTTCACGTTGGCGATGCCGCAGTCGGAGCCGGTGGCGGCCAGGAAGGCTTCGGCTTCGCGCATGTTGAGGGTGAAGATGCTGGACGAGAGGCCCTGGCGCACGCCGTTTTGGGTGGCAATGGCTTCGTCGACGCCGCCGCTGTACTTGATGAGGTACAGAATGGGCGCGAAGGTTTCTTCCTGTACCGTGTGGTACTCATTCTCGGCTTCTACCAGGGCGGGCTTCACGTAGGTGCCGGTTTCGTAGCCGGCGCCCGTCAGCAACTCGCCGCCGATGAGCAGCTTGCCACCTTCGGCTTGCACGGCTTCCAGGGCTTTCGTGAACGATTGCACGGCGTCCTGGTCGATGAGTGGGCCTACGAGCATGCCTTCCTGCAAGGGGTTGCCGATGGGCAGGTTGGGGTAGATTTTCAGCAGCCGGGCCTTCACATCCTCAAAAATGGACTCGTGGATGATGAGGCGGCGGGTGGTGGTGCAGCGCTGCCCGGCCGTGCCCACCGCCCCGAACACCACGGCGCGCATGGCAATGTCGAGGTCGGCGTGCTCGGTGAGGATGATGGCGTTGTTGCCGCCTAGCTCCAGCAGCGCGCGGCCCAGGCGGGCACCCACTACCTCGCCTACTTTCTTGCCCATGCGGGTGCTGCCCGTGGCCGACACCAGCGGCACGCGCGCGTCGGCGGCCATGGCGGCGCCTACTTCGGCGTCGCCGATGACGAGGTTGAAGATGCCTTCGGGCAGCTGGTTTTCTTGGAGTACTTCCTTGAGGATATGCTGCACAGCCACGGCCACGAGCGGCGTTTTCTCGGAAGGCTTCCAGATGCAGACATCGCCGCAGACGGCGGCCAACATGGCGTTCCAGCTCCACACGGCCACCGGGAAGTTGAAGGCCGAGATGATGCCGACCACGCCTAGCGGGTGCCACTGCTCGTACATGCGGTGCGCGGGCCGCTCGGAGTGCATGGTGAGGCCGTGCAGCTGGCGCGAAAGGCCCACCGCGAAGTCGCAGATGTCAATCATTTCCTGCACTTCGCCGAGGCCTTCCTGCAAGATTTTGCCCATCTCGTAGCTCACCAGCTTGCCCAACGGCTCCTTATACTGGCGCAGCTTGTTGCCGATTTGCCGCACTATCTCGCCGCGCTTGGGCGCCGGCACGGTGCGCCAAGTCACGAAAGCTTCCTGGGCTTTCTTCACTACCCGGTCGTAGTCTTCGGGGGTGGCCAGGGCCACGGTACCGATGAGGCGGCCATCGGTGGGCGAATGGATGGCGCGGGTGTTTTCGTTGGTGCCGCCGCCCCAGTGCAGGCCGGTGCTCCAGGCAGCGTTGGCGTTTTCGACGCCCAGCTCGCGCAGCACCTGCTGAATGCCGTGCGGGTCGTGTTCCTGTACGTCGGTGCCGGTGGCGGTAGCTTCTTCGATGGCGAGTTTCATGGGGGAGGTGGGGATGAATGTAGAGGAGTACAAAGCTACTGAAACAGGGCTTACGCACGGCGGCCTCTTGGAAGCCCCGACGGGGCGGCATGTTGGTAATATAATAGTGGTAGTGACAGACCAAGCCCCGTAGGGGCGACACCGGATAAGGTGGTCTGAGAGTGTCGCCCCTACGGGGCTTAGGATAATTCACTCAGCAAACTACTACCGATATGACGCCCCTCTGGGGCTAAAAAACGAACCTGGTGGCGTAAATCCTATGAAAGGATTCGTGTGGTCGGCACTACCAATCCACATCTTTACCGGCTTCTCGTAGCCGGGCCGTTATGAATTCGGCCAGTTGCTGATACGCGGGTGGCGGTGGCACCCCGGAAAACGACTTGCATCAGGCATACAAATCACTACCTGGCGTAAAGCGGCTCAGGTTATAAAACACGTCCATACTATTGCCCCGAATCTCCCGTACTTCCTCGTCGCTGAGTCGCTTTACCTTGGTTTGGTAGTCTTCGTAGTACGCCAGGAAAATAGCCAGCTCGCCGGCCTGCTCCTCATCCGGCAGCATCTGTTCCAGAATCTCCGTTACCAGGTAGGGACTGTGCGTGGCCACAAAGAACTGATTGTTGCGGCTCGCTGCCATCTTGCGCCCCAGCATGGAGGTATACACCGGAAACGTATGCGCCTCCGGCTCCTCAAACAGCAGCACCGAATCGCCGTTGCTTTCGATGGCGGCGAGGTAAAAGATGATGCGTTGGAGCGTATCGGCTATTAGCGAGTACGGATAGTCATACACGTAGCCATCCACATTCTTCTGAATCTCAAACTTCCGGTCTGCTACCCGCACCGCGAAGTTTAGACCATAGGGTTTGAAGAGGTCGGCAACTTCTTTGCGAAGCTTCGAGCCGTTGTACTGAAGCACGTCGAGCATATTGTCGCCGTGAGGTGGGCGGAGGTAAGTTTCATTATAATTACCGCCGTGTGGATAATGCTTCAGGAAAGCATACTTTTTCGTGAGAAACTTAGCATCAGAACGTGGCATATCTCCAGATAATGTACCTACAACCTTTTTAGTTATCATCTTGTGCCGGTAATCTTTGCCGAGTATATCTACCATAGCATCGTAAAATGCCTCAGTACTACCGTGCTCATGTAACTTTCCAAACAGCACCATTATTGAATCTCTATTCTTATAGAGTTTAACTACCCTCTCCCTGTTAGCTTCGATATCAATCTGTTTACTCCAGTCACTATCATAAAACAGATTCCTAAGATCCTCATAGCGAATCTGCCCTTCCATGAACTTGCCTTCTTCTTTATCGAAGAACATGCCCCCCAGCAAGCTCATTGCCTCCAAAATATTCGACTTGCCCACGTTCGGCTGGCCGATAATCAGATTCACGCGGCGCGGCTGCATCGTCACGTCTTTGATGGACTTGAAATTCTGGATGCGGAGCGTGTGAATGGCGTTTTCCATGCGGAATAGGGCTTTTCTCAAAGGTAGAGAATTCGGGTACACTGGCTTCCTGCTTCTTCACCGGTGAAGGGTGGCCGCCAAGGCCTTTCCGGTGCCTCTTCACCGGTGAAGAGTAGCCGCCAAGGCCTTTCCCGCTTGCCTTCACCGGTGAAGGGTGCCCGCCAAGCCCTTGCTGACCTGTCTTCACCGGTGAAGGGGCATAAAAAAGGGCTTGGTCGGCCGTCTTCACCGGTGAAGACGGCCGACCAAGCCCTTGTTAGCCGCATAGGTGCCTATTGTGGGGATGTGGGGGCGGCTTTGCGGGGTGTCTTGCGGCTCGGCAGCTTGTCGTAGGCGAAGTAGGTGCGGGCCTGATCCGGGTTCTGGCGGTGCACGTAGAGGGCGGCGCAGTGAATGGCCCACAGTGCTTCGGCCAAGGCCTCGAACCCCGGCGTGAGGGCCGTGATGGTGTCCTGTAGCGCCTTGGTGCTTTTGTTTTTGGTGGCGGCAGCCGTGGCGTAGGCAGTCAGGAGCAGCCGGGCCTGGGCGCCGGCCGCTTGCAGGGCCGCGTCGGGGTGCCCCTCCAGCGCCTTGGCATAGGCGGTGTAGCGAGTCAGGCGCGCCCTTTTAGGTGCCTGCGTCAGGCCCGAAAGCTTGTCGGGGTAGAAGGTGGCCTGCTCGGTGGGGTTGTCGTAGAAACGTGCCTGGAGCAGCTTTTTGTCGTTGGCTTGCACCAGCCGGGTGAAAGCCGCGGCGGCCGTTTCCTCGGTTTGGGTGCTGGTCTGGCTTTGGCCCTTGCCAGCGGTCCGGCCGCTGAGGTCGGCACCGAAAGCGACGGCAGCGGCCTGCAAGGCGGGTAGCAGGGCCGTGAGCAGCGCATCGGTGCCGGGGCCCTGCACGGCTTCCACCGTAAAGCGGGCAAAATCGGCCACCACGTCGCGGGAGGCCTGGATGTTGAGAAAATGGTTGTCGTACCGTTCTTCGTACATGATGGCGAACAGTTGAAAGGATAAAAGAAGTGAACTGGCGGCAGCCCAGCCGGTGTGCGCGGCGAGCAAAACCAAGCGGATAGAACAGAGGGAGTATGCAGCAATAGCGGCCCGTAAGATGAACATTCAGCGGCGCATATGCAATAAGCTGAGCCATAGTCACAGAAAAGCCCCCGCTGCGTTGGCAACGGGGGCTTTTTCGTGGCTCTTTCGAAAGCGGCTGGGGTGCTACCCAGATTCCTCCTTTGGTCGGAAAGACAGGCTACTCGGCTTGGCCGATGGGGTAGTAGGCTTTGCGGCCGTCGGGGTAGACGCCCTCTACCAGCGCGCCCTGGTTGTCCTTGGCGGCTTCGAGGAATTGCTGCACGTCCTGGGGCTTGGTCACCTTGTTCTTGTCGATGCGGGTGATGATGAAGCCGTCGTCGATGCCGGTTTCGCGGAAGTTGGAGCCCCGGATGCCGCTGATTTTAGCGCCCCCTTCGAGACCCAACTTGTTCATTTCCTGGCGGCTTACTGGCGCTAGCGTCGCGCCTTCGTACTTGATGGTCTTGCCTACTTCGTTGCGGACGATGTCGGTGGTACCAGTGGAGTTATGCAGAGTGGCCGTTGCGGTGCGCTCTTTTTCTTCGCGCAGGTAGGTGACTTTGATTTTGTCGCCGGGGCGGAAACGAGCTACTTGCTCCTGCAACTGTGAAGAGGTGTTCACCTTCGCACCGTTGATTTCGGTGATAACGTCGCCTTCCTTCAGGCCAGCCTCCGCAGCCGAGCTGCCCTTGGTGAGGCCCAGCACGTACACACCATTTAGGGTGTTGAGCTTCTTTTCGGAAGCCAGCGTAGCATCCACTTCCCGGATTTGCACACCAAGCAGCGCGCGCTGCACTACTTTATACTTCAGCAAGTCGTCAATCACCTTGCTCACAATGGAGCTGGGCACAGCGAAAGAGTAACCCACGAACGAACCGGTTTGCGAAGCAATAGCCGAGTTGATGCCAATCAAGTCACCATTAAGGTTGACGAGGGCGCCACCCGAGTTACCGGGGTTCACAACCGCGTCAGTTTGCAGGAACGACTCAATGCCCATACCCTGCTGGTCGCGCAGGATGTTAATGTTGCGGCCTTTGGCAGAGATGATACCGGCCGTAACGGTAGAATTCAGGTTGAAGGGGTTACCGACGGCCAGCACCCACTCCCCTACTTTCACCTGGTCAGAGTTGCCGTAGCGGATGAAGGGCAGGTTGTCGGCTTTCACTTTCAGCAGCGCCAAGTCGGTGGTGGGGTCGGTGCCCACTAGCTCCGCCTGAAACTTACGCTTGTCGTCCATTACCACCTCAATCTTGTCGGCCTTATCAATCACGTGGTTGTTCGTGACGATGTAGCCATTGGCGGCGATAATTACCCCCGAGCCGGAACCCTGCTGCGGTCCGCGCTGCGGCTGCTGATATTGTTCGAAGTCGTCACCGAAGAACTGGCGCAGGAACGGGTCCATGCGGGCCGTACCACCTTGGCTCATCTTCGGCGCGTACTCAGTCATGACGTGCACCACGGCGGGCGTCACGGACGCGGCGGCAGCGGTGAAATTGAGGCCTTCCGGCACCACATAGTTGCTGCTGCGCAGCTCGCTCGTGTACCGAACATTGGGGTCAGCGGCTACTACCTGGGGCGCGTTGGCACGCTCGGGCTCCAGCAGCTTGTACCCACCCACTGCCACACCGCCGCCTAGAATGGCAGAGCCTAGCAGACCGAGCATCATTTGTTTTGCTTGCATGGGTAAGATGATGAAAGAAGGAGAAAGAAGATGATCGAATTTACGGAAGCTCGGTGAAAAGTGGATGAACTGCGACACCGAAACGAAAGATGCGCCCCGATAGGTATCTGGTTGCATCGTAGTGCTTAGTTTTTAGTGCTTGGTGCCTAGTGTTGGTCTTTTGATTGTTGGGTGAAACAACCATCCAGAAATCACAAACTAAGCACCAAGCACTACCACCCAAGCACTAAACTAAGCCTACAACATATGGGCCAACAAAAAAGGCACCCGCCAGGATGCCTTTTTTGCAGAACTTGAAGTTCCTAGCGCACTTCGATGTGATGTTTCGTCACTTTTTTGCTGTCAAAAGGCAGTGTCACGCGCAGGATGCCATCGGTTAGCTCGGCACTAATGGCCGTTACGTCTACCGTGTCGGGCAAGCGGAAGCTGCGGGAGAAGCTGCCGTAGCCGGTTTCCACGCGGCGGAACTTCGGCGCATTTTCGTCGGCTTCCGGGGCTTTCCGCTCACCGCTGATGATGAGCTGGCCTTCCTGGAAGTTGAGTTGAACGTCTTCCTTCGCTACACCTGGCAGAGCGAGTTGCAGCTCAAAGCCCTGCTCCGACTCTAACACGTCGGCGGCGGGCACGAAGGATTTAATGGGTTGCGTATTGGCCGGCAGGGTATCGCGCAGCAGCTCGTTGAGCACGGAGTTGAAAGCGCGAGCCGGACGGTGAGCAGCGTGGTTGTTATACAGCAGAGTTGCCATGGTAAGAGGTAATTTTTAGTGGAGTCAGAAGTTGAAGTCTTGCCCAAGGGGCACACTCTGACTCTATAAAATCTGTACCAACGCGAAACGCAGCCTTATTCAGTGACATAATGTCTTACAACTCGTCATACTTGCCGGCAAGCGCAACCAGTTTCACCCTATAATCGTTGTTTAAAGATTTTAAACCTAGTTTCAACCACAAGACAAAAAGTCACTTTTTCTACCCTTAGTGTTGCGTAGGCAACTGACGGCGCTCAAATGGCGCTCCACCACGGAACAGCGTCAAGCGCACATCGAGGCCTACTATGGGCGTCACGAGGTTGGTGCGGCCGCCGGCAGTTTGGTTGCCGTCTGCATCATACTGCGGCAGGGTGTTGATGTAGTTGGTCTGCGTTGCCACCCAAGGCGTGAAATCAAAGTGCGGCGATACGCGCACACCCACTTCCGCCCGGAGCGCCCCGTAGTCGATGAAACGCTCCTTCAGTTCACCTTCCTCGCGTTGCAGACGCAGGTATACGGCGGCTTCGTAAGCCAAGCGTGGCCGTAGTAGCCCATTAGTCCCGATTGGGATGGGACGGTCCAGGTCGAGGCGCAGGCTGGTATAGGCCCGGTCCTGGGTGTTTTGGCCACCAGTAATGAAATATTCTACGCCCAGCCGCTGCCGAAAATTGAAGCCACCCAGCGTGTTCCAGTGGCGCACGAACAGTTCGGGGGTGAGGTCAGTGTAGAGCTTGCTTACGTCGCCTCCGCCACTGTAGGCATCGTAGAAATCGGCGCGCAAGGTGGCTCCTCCACTCCATTTCTGGCTCCAAAACCGCTCGTAGCCGAAGTTGAAGCCGAGCCGGTCGAAGTCCGTACCGCTTGGAGTCTGCGTATTAATCAGCCCCCGTACGCCTAGCAGCACGTAATCGTCGCCTTTCAGAGCCAGTTCTGCCTGCACCTCGGGCCGCAGCGCCAGGTCACTGACACTACGACGCTGTGCGTTAGTGGTGGTAATGGTTAGTAGCCACGTGGCGGCTAACAACAAGTAGTGATGCAGACGCATGGAATATGGAGGAAATAGGCAGAAGCCTAGGTTACGTTCAGTTCGCAGAGTGTGAGCCAGGCCATCAGGCCGGGGCCCGTTTCCAAAGCGGCCGGCTCAATGTCGAAGGTGGGGGTATGGACGGAAGAGGCGAAACGACCGTCGGCGGCGCGAGTGCCCAGGCGGTAGAAGCAGGCATCAGCGGCCTGCGAGAAGTAGGCGAAATCCTCGGCTGCCATCCACTGGTCCAGTTCAATTACGTTTTCGACACCCAGATATTGCTCGGCGGCGGTGCGGGTACGGGCCGTAAGCTGCGGCTCGTTTTCGAGGTAAGGGTAGCCCCGCCGGATTTCCAGCTCGCAGGTAGCACCCATCGAGTCGGCAAGGCCTTCGCAGAGGCGGCGCAGGTGCTGGTGGGCTTCGTCGCGCCACTGCTCGTTCAGGGTCCGAAACGTGCCCTCGATGTAGACCTCGTTGGGAATGACGTTGGTAGCGCCGTTGGCAATGACTTTCCCGAACGAAAGCACCGACGGTAGCTTGGGATTGGCCCGGCGGCTCACCAGCTGCTGCGCCGCAACAATGATATGCGCGGCTACCAGCACGGGGTCAAGGTTCATTTCGGGCATAGCGCCGTGGCCGCCTTTGCCGCGCACGGTCAAATACAACTCGTCGGTGCTGGCCATGTAGCGGCCCGGTCGAATGCCGATTTGTCCGGCTGGCAGCAGCGGGAATACGTGCTGGCCCAGCACGCTAGCGGGCGTGGGGTTTTCCAGTACGCCTTCCTTTATCATAAGCGAAGCGCCGCCGGGCAGCCGTTCCTCACCGGGCTGAAACATCAGCTTCACGCTACCCTCGAACTCGTTGCGAAGCTGCGTAAGAATGCGCGCCGTACCGAGCAAGGATGAAGTATGCACATCGTGGCCGCAGGCGTGCATGACGCCGGGGTTGGTGGACTTATACGGCACCTCGTTCTGCTCCTGAATCGGCAGCGCGTCCATATCGGCGCGCAACGCTACCGTGCGGGTGCTCGGGTTGCGGCCCTCAATCAGCGCCACTACGCCGGTGTTGGCAATGGGCTGCGGCTCCAAGCCTAGTTGCCGCAATTGCTCCGTCACGAAGGCCACGGTGTTGTGTTCCTCAAACGATAACTCAGGATGCGCGTGCAGGTGTTGGCGCAGCGCCACCGTTTCGGCGGCAGCTTCGGCGGCTAAACTCTTGACGCGAGAAAGAAGATGTTCCATGGGTGCCACCAAGCTGCGGCTCAGTGAATCGTTGAACGGTGTTTTCAATGAAGCTCACGCTCATCAATAACAAGCAGTAAACGGCGCTGCTTGCCAAGCTCAAGGTTGCTAGAACGACTTATCCAGCACTATCTGCGCGGACTCCAGCGAGGCTTTCGGGGCCAGCGGCCTGATGCGCAGCATGGCTTGCTCGGCTTCGAGGCGCGTGAGATAATCGCCGACGTAGAGGCGGAATACCGGCTGCTTGAAGGTAAGGTAGTCGGTTTCGTCGGGGTAGCGGCTGATGACGGCCCGACGGATACTCATGGCTTGGTCACGCTCCAGCCCCACGTAAGCCAGAATCCGGTAGCCCTGGGCGTACTTCACGTTCTGGTTGGAGTATGCCTGGTCCCGGAGGCGCTGCTCAATCTGGGCATTGACGTGACTGGTGGGCGTTACGGCCGTCTTAGGGGCTGGCGGAGCCACTTCTTTGGGGGCCGCGAAAGTAGGCCGATAGCGGCTCAGATCCTCGACAGGCACTGAACGGGATTTAGCCGTATCGGCGGGGGCTTTGGAGCCGGTAGCCGACGGTGCGGTGGCCGCGCAGGCGCTCAGCACTAGAAAAGCAGGAAACAGCAACACGTTACGTAGTAGGGGTTTCATCATCTTCTTGGAGCAAAGCCACACTATTGGACGAACCGAGACGGTCGGCGCCGGCTGCTACCAAGGCCAGGGCGGCAGCCCGCGTGCGGATGCCCCCGGCAGCCTTGATACGAATACCAGCCGGCAACGACTGGCGCATCAACTCTATATCGGCCACCGAAGCGCCGCGGCTGGCAAAGCCGGTGGAGGTTTTCACGAAGTCGGCCCCCGCCTCGGCGCACAGCAGGCAAGCCGTCACAATTTCGGCATCGGTGAGCAGCGCGGTTTCAATTATCACCTTCAAAATAGCGCCCCGAAGGTGGCACAGTTCAGCCAGTTGGCCTATCTCCTCTTCCACTTCGGCCCGCTGTCCGGCTTTTAGGGCCCCGACATTGATGACCATATCCAACTCCGTGGCGCCATCGGTAAGGGCAAGATGCGCTTCGAAGAACTTCACCTTGGCCAGCGAATAGCCCAGCGGAAATCCAACGACCGTGCACACGGGCACTTTGGTACCGAGCAACTGCTCGACGGCCAGCCGCACGTAACACGGCGGCACGCACACACTGGCAAAACGGTGCTCGGCGGCTTCGGCGCAAAGCTGTTTGATCTGGGCCGGCGTGGCTTCGGGCTTGAGCAGGGTGTGGTCGAGATAGGGCGCTAGGTTCATAAGCTGAGCAAAGGTAGAACTGTGGCGGGACGTTCTACGCAAGTACGATAAGCAGCCTCTCTCGGACTGAGGCAACTTTGTTTGCTGTGGCTTCTCTTGACCGGCGTGGAGCGGCTAGTCTGCCACCCACCGGTCTGCCCGCCAAAAAGCGGGCAGACCGGTCGCCGCTAGGGCTGAATTGGAGGAAACAGGTGCAGAATACTACCCATTCTTTTATCGCCTTCCTGGAGACTAGACTTATAACAACGTCAACTGACGGCGACCGTTCAGCCCGTCAAAAAGCGGGCAGACCGGCAGGCGACAAAAAAAGGCCGGCTCTACAGCCGGCCCTTTTCTTACGTGGTCTTGCAAGCTTACGCCTCACCTACCAGCACGCAGCGGTTGTTGAGCAAATCGTCTTCTACGGTTTTGTATTTCACGTCGCTCAGGATGCGGCCGTCCATGTACTGCACGGTCACCTTTTCGTTGCGGTTGGCTACTTTCTGCGAGCGGGCGGGCTGCTGCTTCACCACCGGCGCGGCCGGTTCCAGATCCTCTGGGCCCGCCCCCAAAGACACCGACGATACTTCCTTTTCGGCTTTCAGCTTGGGCTTGGGAGCCGGAGCGGGCAGTTCGTCCTCGATGTAGAACTCGGGCTCATCGGTGCCTTGGGCGCCACCTTGTACCGGGATGTCGGCGCGGAACAGGAACGAGAGGGTGTCCTCGTTCACCTTGCCAATCATGCCTTTGAACAGCTCGAAGCTCTCAAACTTGTACACCAGCAGTGGGTCTTTCTGCTCGTACACGGCATTCTGCACCACTTGCTTCAGGTCGTCCATCTGGCGTAGGTGCTGGGTCCAGGCCGTGTCAATCACTGACAGCACCACGGATTTCTCCATGCTCCGGATGATTTCGTGGCCGCCCGTAGCCTGGGCGCGGCGCAGGCTAGCCACCGCCGATACTTGCTTGCGGCCATCCGTGAAGGGCACCGCCACGTTTTCGAACGGGGCATTCTGCTCTAGTAAGCTATTCACGAGCGGCATGGCGTTGCCGGCAATGTGGTCGTTCTTGCTGTGGTAGTAGCCGAGAGCTTCGTCGTAGAGTTTCTGGGCTAGCGGACCAGCAGCCATGCCTTTCATCTCGGCTTCCGTGATGTAGGTATCGTAGCCGTAAACGCGGATGATGGCGAGTTTGAAGTCTTCGTAGTCGCCGGAAATCTTGTGGCTGGCCACGATGTCCTCGGCCACGTCGTAGATCATGTTCCAGATGTCCAGCTCCAAACGTTCGCCAAACAGCGCATTGCGGCGGCGCTTGTACACCACCTCGCGCTGGGCGTTCATCACGTCGTCGTACTCCAGCAGGCGCTTACGCTGGCCAAAGTTGTTTTCCTCCACTTTCTTCTGCGCCCGCTCAATGGAGCTGGTGATCATCGAGTGCTGAATGACTTCGCCTTCTTCCAGGCCCATGCGGTCCATGAGCTTGGCAATCCGGTCGGAGCCGAAGAGGCGCATCAGGTTGTCTTCGAGGCTCACGAAGAACTGCGAAGAGCCTGGGTCGCCCTGGCGGCCGGCGCGGCCCCGCAGCTGGCGGTCTACGCGGCGGCTTTCGTGGCGCTCCGTGCCAATGATGGCCAGGCCGCCCGAGTCGCGGGAAGTTTCTTTGAGCTTGATGTCGGTACCGCGGCCGGCCATGTTGGTGGCGATGGTTACGGTGCCGGGGAAGCCCGCGCCGGCTACAATCTCGGCTTCACGCTGGTTCTGCTTGGCGTTGAGCACCTGGTGCTTGATGCCGCGCAGCTTGAGCATACGGCTCACCAGCTCCGAAATTTCCACGCTAGTGGTACCTACCAGCACCGGGCGGCCGGCTTGCACCAGCGTCTGGATTTCCTCGGCCACGGCGTTGTACTTCTCGCGCACGGTCTTGTAGACTTTGTCGTGCTCGTCTTTGCGCTGAATGCCGCGGTTGGTTGGAATCACCACCACGTCTAGCTTGTAGATATCCCAGAACTCGCCGGCCTCGGTTTCGGCCGTACCCGTCATGCCGCCCAGCTTGTGGTACATGCGGAAGTAGTTCTGGAGCGTTACGGTGGCGTAGGTCTGGGTGGCGTCTTCCACGCGCACGTTTTCCTTGGCTTCAATGGCCTGGTGCAGACCATCAGAGTAGCGGCGGCCTTCCATCACGCGGCCCGTCTGCTCGTCCACGATTTTTACCTTGCCGTCGTCGGTCAGGATGTATTGGTCGTCGCGCTCGAATAGGGTGTAGGCTTTGAGCAGCTGGTTCACGGTGTGTACCCGCTCGCTCTTTTCCTGGTAGTCCTGCATCAGCTTTTCCTTCTGGTGCAGTTTCTCGTCGTCCTTCAGGGTGTTGCTGTTCTCGATGGCCGCAATTTCGGACCCGATATCGGGCATGATGAACAGCTGCGGGTCTTCGCCCTGAGCCGTAATCAAGTCAATGCCTTTTTCGGTCAGCTCGATCTGGTTGTTCTTCTCGTCGATGGTAAAAAACAGCGGCATATCGGCCTGGGGCATCTGGCGCGAGTTGTCCTGCAAGTAGTAGTTCTCCACCTTTTGCAGCACGGCGCGCATGCCGGTTTCCGACAAAAACTTGATGAGTGGCTTGCTCTTGGGCAGGCCCCGGTAAGCGCGGAACAGGGCCAGACCAGCTTCGCCTTCCTTGTAGCCGTCGTTGCCTTCCTTGATGCCTTTGCGGGCTTCCACCAAGTATTGCTGCACCAGCTTCTTCTGCTCGTCTACAAGGCGCTGAATGCGGGGCTTGAGCTGGTAGAACTCATGCACGTCGCCGCGTGGCACGGGGCCGGAGATGATGAGCGGCGTCCGGGCATCGTCGATGAGTACGGAGTCCACTTCGTCGACCATGGCGTAGTGGTGCTTGCGCTGCACCAGCTCGCCGGTTTCGCGGGCCATGTTGTCGCGCAGGTAGTCGAAGCCGAATTCGTTGTTGGTGCCGTAGGTGATGTCGGCGGCGTAGGCGGCGCGGCGGGCGTCGGTGTTGGGTTGGTGCTTGTCGATGCAGTCTACGGTTACGCCGTGGAACTCGAACAGCGGCGCGTTCCACTCGGAGTCACGCTTGGCGAGGTAGTCGTTCACGGTCACCACGTGCACGCCGCGGCGCGATAAGGCGTTGAGGAAGGCGGGCAGCGTCGAAACGAGTGTTTTGCCTTCACCGGTGGCCATTTCCGCGATTTTGCCCTGGTGCAGCACCACGCCCCCGATTAGCTGCACGTCGTAGTGCACCATGTCCCAGGTGATTTCGGCGCCGGCGGCAGTCCACTTATTGCTCCAAATGGCTTTGTCGCCATCAATGATGACGTTTTTCTTGCGGCGGGCATACTCCCGGTCGTAGTCGGTAGCTGTTACCGCCAACTGCCCGTTTTCCTTGTAGCGGCGGGCTGTCTCCTTCACGATGGCAAAGGCTGGAGGCAGCACTTCCATCAGCACCAGCTCCAGGTCTTTGTTGCGCTGCTTTTCCAGCTCGTCGATCTGGTCGAAGAGCTGTTCTTTCTGTACTATATCGAGGCTGGCATCGTCGTTGACACGAGCGTGCAGCGCGGCAATCTGGTCGTCGATAGTTTTCAGCCGCTCGTCGATACGGGCGCGCACCTCGTTGGTGCGCTCACGCAGCTGATCGTCGCTGAGTTGTGCCAGGTTGGCATATTCGGCGTTTATCAGCGCCACGTATGGGACAATCTCCTTTAAATCCCGGTCCGATTTGGTTCCGAATATTTTGGCGACGGTCTTTCCTAAGAAATCAAACATGCTGGTCTTACTTAATTGAAACGCCGGGGCGCACCTCAAATTTACGGCGTTTTTCGGGAAAGTCCCGGCCAAATACCGCGTGGCGTCGCCCCGGCCCCAAAACGACGAAACCCCGCTACCTCAAAAAGAGTGCGGGGTTTCCACGAAAGAAAGGTTGTCAGGTATTTGGGGGTGGATAGGGACGGCGTGAGACAAAAATGGCGAAATCAGCCTAACGGCACCGAACGTTTTGTCGCTAGGAAGCTACTGCCACTGGCTCCTCGGGCGTATTCCGCATAGCCTTCATCACCTCCGATACGCAGCGTTCCAGCCGCTCCTCGGTGCCAGGCAGCAAATTGCCCTGCTTACTGCCCAGCACGCTATACACGGGCCGGGCCGCGGCCAAGCCGAAGGTTCGCATGGAGCGTGGCATCACGAAGGATGTATCCAGACCAGCCATATCGGCGGCTAGGCGGGCCAGATCGACCCAGGTGTAGGAACCTTGGTTAGCGAGGTGCCACACGCCCCGCTCGTCATCAATGAGCAGGTTCAGAGACACGTTCACCAAATCTGGCACGTAAGTGGGCGAGATGAGCACGTCATCAGCCGCGTCGAAGGCTTGCTTGTGGTGGCCGGCCCGTAGCGCGTAGTACACGAAATTGTATTCGTCCCAGGGGCTGAAGAAAGCGCTGGTCCGCACCACCAACGAATCGGGCTTGATGGCTAGCACGTCGCGCTCGGCGAGGCGCTTGCTGTTGCCGTACACGTTGAGCGGCCGGGGCGTGTCGCTCTCCACGTACGCCGCCGACTTATTGCCATCGAAAACGAGGTCTGAGGAGAATGTGAGAAAGTAGATGTCGCGGTAGGCGCAGGCCGCCGCTATGATGGCCGGGCCGGTCGTATTTTCGCGGTAGCACCGCTCAAAGTCCTTCTCGGCCTCATCTACCCGCACGTAGCCGGCCGTGTTGACCACAGCCCAGGGATTGTAGGTGGTCAGCGCTTTTTCCACTGAAACAGGATCGGTGATATCCAGCTCGGCGCGGGTCAGGGCTACGGTTTCGATGCCGCGAATGGCGCAAATGCGCTGAAAGGCTCGGCCTAGCGTACCGTTAGCTCCCGTGATGAGCAGGGGCTGCACCGGAGGCTTGTTGGATCCCGCAGCCAGATCATTCAGATTAAGTACCTGCATAGTATCAGATTAAGAGGTCTTGGAAGTGGGACAATGGTGGTGATACAGGAAACGGTCTTCCCGTTCCCACCAGCCTTTGGATTGCAGCAAAGGATGGTTGTAACGCCCAGTGGTGGCGAGACTCTTCACCATCTTAAACAATGCCGTAGGCCGAGGCTTGCCGCCGCTCATATCAAAGACGCCACTTTCGTAGAATGCGCCCTCTTTTGTGAGCAAGGTGTTCCAATCGTAGGCGCCGAGCAACGACCAAATAGTAATGGCCCGCAAGTCGACGCCTTCTTCTTTAAGCTTATTGGTGGCATCCCAGGCGTACTGTACCCAGCGCATCTGCTCTTCGCGGGTGCATTCGAGGTGCACTTCCGTTACGGCAATGGGTAAGTGGTATCGTTCCCAGGCTTCGAGCAGTAAGTCGTGAAGGCCGGCCAGCTCTACCAGGCGCACTCGTACGGCTTCCACATCAGCATAATCGACGCGCTCGGCGCTGCGGCAGAGGTGGTGCACGGGGAAGTACTCGTGGTTTTCGTCCAGGAACCGCTCACTCGTGATGTAGTGGTTGATGCCCAGGACATCGGGCGGCAGCGGGTTGTTGGCCAGATCCAGCAGTTCCATTTCAGAAGCGCCATGCTTGCGCAAATATTTCCACAGCGGGTGTTGGCGGTCGACGTAGCCGCAAAGCAGGTCGAAGGTGAGCCACCGCCGGTTGTTTTCAAACTTAGCCTGCTTCGCTAGACCGGGCGTGCAGTGGGTTTTGCCTAGGTCTTCAGTCTGCACTAATTGCGCATCCGGCGTAATTTCCCGGATAGCCCGCATGGCTTCCCGCACACCTTTGATGTGGTTGAGTTGGATGCGCACGAACGTTTTGTCGTCGAGGCCGTGCGGGTACCAGATGCCGTAGAGGCCACTGAAGCGGGCCGTGGTGAGCGGCTCGTTGATGGGCGTGTAATGCTTGATCCAGGGGTAGCGCTCGGCTACCATCCGGGCAAACCGCGTCAGACCCGACACAAAATTATCTTCGTGCAGCGCGGTGTAGCGCGGGCCGCTGCCGTGGTGCAGCAACGTAACGATGGGGTCGATGCCTAGCTCTCGGAGGCGCGCCATCCGCTCATCGGTCCAAGTCCAGTCGGGGTTGTCGAGGCTTTCCGGGGCCACTTGCTCCCACAAGATGGGGTAGCGCAGCTTGCGGATGCCCAGTTCGGCAAACGAGTCTAAATCTTCGATGCGGGCGCGGTGGCCGCTACTGACGAGCTGATCGGAATAGCCATTGCCAATTCGCCGAATGGTACATTCTACTCCGCCCCATATTTCTACCTTTTCCATTCTTCTATCGGTTTGTAGCTGCACGCAGTAATGTTAAGTATTGAGACGTTAGTACTGAGTATTGAGACTTAAAGCGAATTCTCAGCAAGTAGCTAATTGAACATTGTTTAACTACTCGCTACTCAGGTCTTACCACTTAACAAGGTTCAGTTGATAACATCCGAAAACAGTTCTGTCATTCTGAGCTAGCGGCGGGAAGCTGATAGTTGTGCGCCCAGGGGCTTTCACAACCTAAACTTCCCGCCGCTAGCTCAGAATGACAGACATCTGGCAACCGGTTTTTCACCGTGCTACTTCTTGGCTGGGTCGCGCGGCACGAGTTTTTCCATGAGCGAAGCCGAACCGGTAATGGCCGGTTTTTTGGCTTTCAACGCTTCCTCACTTTTTTCGGTGAGTTTCTTGTAAAGCGTCAGGGCTTGGGCTACTACTTGGTCCATGTTATAGTACTTGTAGGTAGCCAAGCGGCCTACGAAGTGGACGTTGGGCGTTTCGTCGGCCAGCTTCTTGTACTTGTTGTACAAGTCGGCATTTTCGGCCATCGGAATGGGGTAGTACGGGTCACCTTCGGCCTGCGGATACTCGTACACGATGGCCGTTTTGGGGTGGTCCTGGCCGGTGAGGGCCTTGAACTCGGTGATGCGCGTGTAGGGATGCTCGTTGGGGTAGTTTACGACCGGAGCGGCCAAGTGCTGTTCTTTGTTCAGCGTCTCGTGCTTGAACTCCAGCGAGCGGTAGGGCAGCTTGCCAAACTTGTAGTCGAAATACTCATCTACCGGGCCCGTGAAAATCATTTCCTTGAAAGGAATAAAGTCTACTACCTCGTGGTAGTCGGTGTTGAGCATCACCTTGATGTTGGGGTGGTCGAGCATCTTCTCGAACATCCGGGTGTAGCCGTGCAAGGGCATAGCCTGGTAGGTGTCCGTGAAGTAGCGGCCGTCGCGGTTGGTGCGGGTGGGCACGCGGCTGGTCACCGATTTGTCGAGCTGCGAAGGATCGAGGCCCCACTGCTTGCGGGTGTAGTTCTTGAAGAACTTCTCGTACAGTTCGCGGCCTACTTTACTCACTACCACGTCTTCCGACGTTTTGATTACGGGCACTTCTTCGGCTACAGAGGCAAAGAACTGGTCCAGCTCGAAGCTGGTCAGGTTGAGACCGTAAAGTTTATTGATGGTGTCGAGGTTGATGGGCATCGGCACGTGCTGTCCGTCGACGGAAGCTAGCACGCGGTGCTCGTAGGGGCGCCAGTCGGTGAAGTTGCCCAGGTAGTCGAACACCTCTTTCGAGTTGGTGTGAAAGATGTGCGGACCGTACTTGTGGACCAGAATTCCTTCCTCATTATAGTGGTCGTAGGCATTGCCACCAATGTGGTTACGCTTATCGATAATGAGGACTTTTTTATTCGAACGGGTGGCCAGCCGTTCGGCCAGCACGCTGCCAGCGAAGCCGGCCCCAACGATTAGGTAATCAAACATAGGAGTAGAGTGGTTTGGGAATGGGATGAGGGACTCGGCTACTGAATCAGGAAGCGGAGGCGAGAGTAGTGTGGGAAGTAGCGGCAGGCGCGTTGGCCGCCGTTTTGGCCTGTAGGCGGGCCTGCATCAATTGCAGCATTTGCTGCCAGGTCTGGTCCCAGGAAATGGTGGCCAGGTAAGCGTCGGTACGCTCGCGCCAGTCAGCATCTTCGGCTTGCGTGAGGGCCTTTTCGATGGCGCGGCCAAAGTCTTCGGCGTTGGCGGCAATCTGCACGAGGTTCAGCTCGCCATAGGGCCGCACCACGTCGCGGATGGGGGTGCTGACTACCGGGCGGCCGGCGGCCAGGTACTCGGGGGTTTTGGTGGGAGAAATAAACTTGGTGCTCTCGTTGTCGGCAAAGAGCAGGGTGGCCACATCCCAGCTGGCTAAGTAAGCAGGCAGCTCCTGGTAGTCTTTGCCGCCCAAATAGTGAATATTCTGTTGGCGTGGTAGTATGTCGTGGTCGATTTTCACCACCGGCCCGATGATGACGAACTGCCATTCGGGATGGGCATCGGCGAGCTGGCGCAGCAGCTCAATGTCGAGACGCTCATCTACCACTCCAAAAAATCCAACGCGAGGGTGGGCAATGCCGGCCTGGTCGGCGGGCTCTTCTATGGGCTGCCGGGCCTGCCCGAAATGGGCCTTGTCGATGCTGCTGGGGAACGGATGGGCGTCGGCGTGCTGCTTGCTCTTGGCTTCGTAAAGCGTGTGGCCACCCGTAAATACTAAATCGGCTTTCTTGAACAACTCCTGCTCACGTTCCTGCAAAGCGGGCGGCGCGAACTTGAAATTGGCCAGCTCATCCATGCAGTCGTACACTGTCAGCCGGGGCGTAAAGGCGCGCGACTTGCCGAGGGCCATCGGGGTATAGTACCAGAATATGTAGCTTTCTATGCCTTCTTGAGTGAAATACTCACGCAATACTTCAAACTGCTTTTGGTCGGCGGCATCTTCGTCGTGGCGGAGGTGGTCGGGTAGATGCACTACCAAGACCTTGAGGCCGTGTTGACGCTCTTTCACCTCCATGTGCGGCTCAATGGGGTCTTCGGGACTATGGAAGAAAGCTTCTTCCACGTAAAATACCCGGCCTTGCTGCGCAAAACGTGACAGCAGATGCTGTGGACGCTGCCACACAAAATCCCAGTGCAAATGCGCGAAACAAACTAGATCAGGCAGAGCGTAGGAATTAGCAGAGGCAGTAGCGTTAGAGTGGTTAGATGGTGCAGAGCCGGGGGCATAGTTCGACAGCTCCGCTGGTGGGGACAGCGACATAGATGGGTAAATTGGGGTGTAAGTGCGACGCCCGATACCTCTAGCGAATACGAATCTTCTTCGATATCCGGGGCCGCTTACCCTTTATACGCCTACCCTCCCAAAAAAGATATTGACGAGCTATAACTAATCCAATTGGTTCGGTCGAACTACGCTCGTTAGTTTATTACCAAGCTCTACAGCAAATGTTGCATTTCCACGGCGTCTTGCCAGCCCTCGGCGGTCCGCAGCCACTCGCGCCGCACGCCCGCGTGCTGGAACCCAACGGACTCGAAAAGTTGCTGGCTGGCGGCGTTATCGTCGGCGATAGTGCAGTGAAGTTGGTGCAGCCGCAGCACCTGCCGGGCGTAGGGTAGCAGCAGCTCCAGCGCCGCCTGGGCGTAGCCGCGCCGCCGGTGTTGGGCCAGCACCATAATCCCAACGCCAGCCCGCTGGTGCAGCGGCTCAAACCCAAATACATCGACGGCACCTACTGCCTCGCCCGTTGCTTTGGCGCACAACACCAACCGCAACTGCCGGACCTCGTGGAAATCGGCGGCAGCGTGGTCCAAATACTGCCGCAGCGTGTAGCGCGACACCGGCGCTAGCGTATCTGAGACGCCCCACACGCTCGGGTCGTTTTCCAGCGCGTACAGAAAGTCGAGGTCTTCGGCTTCGAGGGGGCGCAGGAACACGAGGTCAGAATGCAGCATGGGGGTTGATGTGCTGATTTTTTGATGTGCTGATGTGCTGACGTTGTTTATCTAAACCGTCATGCAGAGGCGCTAGCCGAAGCATCTCGCTAGGGTGGTAACTCTTTTTGCAATTGCAGCATTAGCACGCGAGATGCTTCGGCTGCGCCTCTGCATGACACGCTAAACAACGTCAGCACGCGAGATGCTTCGCTCCGCTCTGCGTGACGGGCTTTTTCAATCGTCCTTTCTCCTCTCCTACTTTGTCACCGTTACGGTGCCTTCGAACACATGCGTGGCGGGGCCGATGAGGAAGACGTTGCGGAAGGAGCCGTCGGGCTGGGAGTCGAAAGTGACGCGGAGGTCGCCGCCGGGAGTACGCAGGTGGACGGGGCTGCTGGCGCCGTGGTGGGAGGCGGCCAGCGCCACGGCCGTTACACCGGTGCCGCAACTCAGGGTTTCGTCTTCTACGCCGCGCTCGTAGGTGCGCACCTGCCAAGGCAGTTCCGGCGCGGCGGGCGTCTCCACGAAATTTACGTTGGTGCCTTGCTCCCGGAACAGCTCCCCGTACCGGATGGCCCGGCCTTCAGCAAATACGTTCAGCTCGGCCAGGGTGCTGGCGGGCACGAACCGGATTAGGTGAGGCGAGCCGGTATCGAGAAAGACGCCGTGGCCTTCCACGTCTTGCAGGCCGGCCACGTCCTGCATGCGCAATTGCACGGTGCCATCGGGCTCAATACGCGCCTCGTGCGGGCCATCGGCGGCCAGGAAACGGGTAGTATCCTGGATGACACCCAGCTGCCGCGCGAAGGCCACGGTGCAGCGTCCGCCGTTGCCGCACATAGAGCCTAGGTGGCCGTCAGCGTTGAAGTACACCATCTCGAAATCGTATTCCGGGTGAGTACGCAGCAAAATCAGCCCGTCGGCCCCGATGCCGCGGCGCCGGTCACAGAGATGGCGCACTAGCTCGTGGTTGCTGGCATCGAAATGCTGGGCCCGGTCGTCCACCATCACGAAGTCGTTGCCGGTGCCTTGGTATTTGTGGAAGGAAATCGTCACGGGAGGAAAGGAAATCTGCTTAAAGAAATTTGCGCAACAAAGCTATCTGGCCCGCGTGGTAAAGATAATGCTGCACGGCCCCATGCAGCAGCACGTAGCACGACACACCGGAGCCTTCGGCCAGATTGCGGCCATCGCCTAGCACGGTATCGAGGGCAGATTCGGGCAGCGCGGCGGTGGCAGTTAGCAGTCGCGCTTGGGCTTTTTTCAGTGCTTGTTGAGCCTGCTGCCAGGCGGTTTCGTTGGGCTCAGCCGCGAATACGGGCCAGTCTTCGTCGGTTGCGGGCGTTAGTTGCTGCTGTTCTATGCGTTGCGCTACCGTGTTGGCCCAGGTGGTGAGGTGGCGTACCAACTCGCCGATGCTGTGTACCCCAGCCAGTGGGTGCGCGGCGGCCTGCGTGGCCGTAATGCCCGCCAGCGTGTCCTGCAAGGAAGGCCCCGACCACGTGTCGCTGTCGAAAGCCCGTTGCAGTTGGTCGGCAATACGTTGTGTTTCTTTCATCTTGTTGAGGCTCGTTTGAGTTCGGTTACCTGAACTAGCTATACGATACCGGCCAGAACAGCGTCGTGCCGTACCTTTGCCGGCCTGCCCCACCGGCAGCCTAAAGGTAGTTTATGTACACGTTCCTCACCACTGACCCCTGGGCCGACTACGAGCTGATTGACGCCGGCAACTTCGAGAAGCTAGAGCGTTTCGGCAAGCACATTCTGGCCCGGCCCGAGCCGCAAGCCATCTGGGACCCGCATTTGCCCGCCAGTGAGTGGCAGCGCGCCCACGCCACCTTCACCCGCGAGAAGGGCAGCCAGGAGCGCGGGCAATGGAAGATGAAGCCCGGCACGGCCGAGCAGTGGATCATTGCTTACGAGCGACCGGATGGGCTGAGACTGAAGTTTCGGTTGGGCATGTCGTCGTTTAAGCACGTGGGGCTGTTTCCGGAGCAGGACCCCAATTGGCAGTTCATCTACCAGCAGACTAAGAAGCGCCGGGCCTCCCAGCCGCGCGTGCTCAACCTGTTTGCCTACACCGGCGCGGCTACCCTGGCCGCTCGCGCCGCCGGCGCCGACGTCACCCACCTCGACTCCGTGAAGCAGGTCAATTTCTGGGCCCGCGACAATATGGAAGCTTCCGGCCTCGATGGGGTGCGTTGGCTGGTGGAAGATGCCATGAAGTACGTGCGGCGCGAGGTGAAGCGGGGCAGCAAGTACCAGGGCCTCATCCTGGACCCGCCCGCGTACGGCCGCGGCCCCAACGGCGAGAAATGGCAGCTGGAAGATGAGTTGAATGATATGCTCAAACTCTGCAAAGAACTGCTCGACCCGCAGGATCATTTCTTCCTCATCAACCTCTACTCACTCGGTTTCTCGGCGCTGATTCTGGAAAACCTAGTGCACGAAATCTTCCCCGAAGCTCGCCAGAACCGCGAAATCGGGGAAATCTATCTGCACGACCGAGCCGCCCGCAAGCTGCCCCTAGGCACGTTTTGCCGTTTCGCCACTTAACTGGTTTTTCGTTGTTAGTTATTCGTTTTTCGCCTTCGCGCCTTTATCGAAAATCGACTATTACTTGATGAGCCTTGATGAGCGGGCTCCTCCCCTGAACCCGTCTGCTCGAAAAACAAAAAACCAACAACGAAAAACGAATATGCACGATGCGCCTCTCCTTCGCGCAGCTAGTCTAGACGACGTACCGGCGCTGAACCAGCTCATTGAGCAGGCAGTCCGGCACCTGAGCGTTGGCTACTATACGCCGCAGCAAATAGAAAGCTCACTGCAATACGTGTTTGGGGTAGACACGCAGTTGATCAAGGACGAGACGTACTACGTGGCGGAAGCAGATGGCCTCGTGGTGGGCTGCGGCGGCTGGAGTAAACGAAACACCCTCTACGGCGGCGACCAAACTAAAGTAGAGCAAGATCCGCTGCTCAATCCGGCGCGGGAGCCGGGCCGAATTCGCGCCTTCTTTGTGCATCCGCAATGGGCTCGGCGCGGCATTGGGCGGGCTATTATTGAAATGGGTGAGCAATCGGCTTACGGCGCTGGTTTTCGGCGCTTGGAGTTGGCCGCTACGCTACCCGGGGAGCCCCTCTACACAGCGTTGGGATACGAAGTCGATGAACATTTCACCATCACTTTCCCCGATGGCGAACAGCTGCCTCTAGTCCGAATGAATAAGACATTGAACGCCAAAACAAGCAACTTGCCCGCATGATGCAGCCCCGCCACCGCCGCCTCGCCCTCATCGACATGGGCACCAATACGTTTCACTTGCTCATCGTGGAGCTGCCTACTACCGCCGACGAACTGCCGGTACCGACGGTGCTGCTGCGCACCAAAGTAGGCGTGAAGCTCGGGGAAGGCGGCATCAGCCAAGGTGAGATTACGCCGGAGGCTTTTGCCCGCGCGCTGCACACGCTGGATGCTTTTCAGGAGGAAATAGAGCTGCACGAAGTAAACGAGGTACGCGCCACGGCCACCAGCGCCGTGCGCGTGGCCCGCAACGGCGCCGAGTTGGTGCAGGCCATTTTTGAGCATACCGGCATCCGGGTGGAAGTCATTCCCGGCGACCGGGAAGCGGAGTTGATTACCAAAGGTATTCGCCAAGCCGTGTTGCTGGGCCCGGTGCCGCACTTGCTGATGGACATTGGCGGCGGCTCCGTGGAGTTCATCATAGCCAGCGAAACGCAAATTTTCTGGAAGCAAAGCTTTGAAATAGGCGCCCAGCGGCTGCTCGACAAGTTTTTCACCCAGGACCCACTACCCGCTACCGCCGTGCAAGCCCAGCAAACGTGGCTAACTGAGGTGCTAGCTCCGCTCACGGCCGCCGTACGGCAGTACCAGCCCGTGAGCCTAGTCGGCGCCAGCGGCACATTCGATACGCTCTGCGACTTGCAAGCGGCCCGCGCCGGCCAGCCGGAGCTTGTCGGCAAAGCAGTACCGGCCACGCCTATTTCGGTGGCAAGCTTCCACCAAAGCTACGCGCAGCTGCTCGCTCTCGACCACGCTGCCCGCTTGGCTCTGCCCGGCATGACGCCCTTGCGCGCCGACATGATAGTGGTGGCCTGCGTGCTCATCGATTTCGTGCTCAACACCTACGGCTTCACCAATATCCAGGCCTCCGCTTACGCGCTGAAAGAAGGCTTGCTGGCTGAAATTTTAGGCCAGTAACACGCCCGTAGCGCGAAGCTCTGGCTTCGCACATCGTTGAACGACACCATTGGGCGACATTAGTTCAGTTGTCAGCAACGATACGCGAAGCTGGAGCTTCGCGCTACTGTCTTTTCACTCCGGTTATATTCTGCAATGACCACAACTCTTCCCTACAGCCAGCTTTTTGCTTTCACCGAGTCCGTTTTCCGCGGTATCGGCTGTCCCGATGACGACGCCATTTTAGCCACTGAAACCTTGCTTTCCGCCGATTTGCGCGGCATCGACTCGCACGGCGTAGCGCGGCTTATCGGCTACGTGCGCCTCTGGGAAGCTGGCCGCATCAACCCGGATCCACGCGTGGGCGTGACCTATGAAACGCCTAGCACGGCCGTGGTAGATGGTGATGGGGGCCTGGGGTTGGTGGTAGGACCCAAAGCCATGGAGGTAGCGCTGGAAAAAGCCCGCCAAGTGGGTACCGGCTGGGTTTCGGTCCGCAATTCCAATCACTACGGCATTGCCGGCTACCACGCCATGAAGGCCCTGGCCCACGACATGATTGGCATCGCCATGACCAATGCCTCGCCCCTCGTAGCGCCCACGCACTCGTTGGAGCGCCTGCTCGGCACCAACCCCATTGCCGTAGCCATTCCTGCCGGCGACCAGCCCGATTTCGTGGCCGACTTCGCCACCACCACCGCCGCCAACGGCAAGCTCGAAATACTCCAACGCAAGCAACTCCCCGCCCCCGAAGGCTGGATTCAGGACAAGAACGGCCACACGTCTACCAACCCCGACGAGTTGAAAGCGGGCGGGGCGTTGCAGCCGCTAGGCGGCGAAACCGGCTCCCACAAAGGCTATTGCCTAGGTAGCATCGTTGATATTTTCTCGGCCGTACTCAGCGGCGCCAACTACGGCCCCTGGGTGCCGCCGTTCGTGGCCTTTTTGCAGCCGCCCGCCGATCCGGTAGGCCAGGGCATCGGGCATTTCTTCGGGGCTATGCGGGTGGATGCGTTTCGGCCCGCCACTGAGTTCAAGGCGCACATGGACAACTGGATTGCCACCTTCCGCGCGGCGCGTGCCATTGAGGGCCAGCACGTGCTCATTCCCGGTGACCCAGAGCGCGAAACGTCAGCTCAACGTCTGCTCAACGGTATTCCCCTGCTAGATCCAGTCCTGAAAGATTTGGAAACGGTAGGCGCAAAATTCGGAGTAAAGCTGTAGCGCGGATATCCGTTCCGCGACGAGCACAGCGAGTATCCGATAATACTCCTCTCGTCTATGCGCGCAAACTGATTTCAACTCAACTTCCAATCAAAGTATCCAAACCAAGAGTTATTCTTCGATTGAGATATCAAACATACCCGCCCACAAAAAGCCCCGCTAGCAACCTTGCCAGCGGGGCTTTTATATGATGCTGTTACTCTTTAGCCGTTGATAGGGACCAGCGTGTTCATTGCTACACTCTCGTTCAAATATTTTGAAGAGTACGACTGATCGGGGCCGTTTAAAAACAGACAGGTACCACCGTTCACAGCCTCAATAATCTCATCTTTCTGGTCCATAGGCAGCGCCGGGCAACCGAGGCTGCGACCCAAACGACCGTACTGACGGATAAAGTCTTCGCTCACGTAGTCGGCGCCGTGCATGACGACGGAACGGGCCAAGGCATTGGTGTTGAAGCCTTCATCCATGCCATTGAGCTTGAGCGAGCGGCCATGCTTGCCCACGTACTCGTCTTGCGTGACGTAGAAGCCTAAGCTGCTCATGTTCGACTCATTCTGGTTGGAGAAGCTAGTAGCTACGTTTTCGCCCGAGTTGTGCCCGTGAGCAACCAGGGTGTGAAACTTCACTTGCTTGGCCGCTATATCGAGCACCCACAGGCGTTTTTCGGTGCTGGGCAGCTCGAAGTCTACCACGGTCAGCAGTTGCTTATCGGCACTTAGGCGGCCTTCGTGCTGCAGATTCAGGTAGCCAGTCATGGCTTTGGCAAACACCTCATAGCGAAGTCCCTGGCTTGCCACGTTCAGGTCGCGGTACAGCTCCTGCATCCGCTGGTTGAAGAAAGCGGTTTGCAGGCTCTCGACCGTAGGAAGCTTGGTTTCCATCTTGGCCGCCTTCACCTTACTGTTGATCACGGGCGAGGCCAGCGGCGTAGCCATAAACAACGAAGCCACGAACGGCAATACCCGGCGTGCTACGCGGCGGGCGCGGCGCTTAAAACGCTGACGCTGAATTACGCTTGGTTTTTCCATCTGCACGAAGGGTCGGTTAGAGTATCTCCCACTATCCAGCGCGTCCAAGTAGCACTGGCAAAAAATCTATACGCGAACACGGGACAAGTGGATACATTGTGCCGCGGCGGCTATTCTAACATGGCTCTATTTTAATTGATTCCCTGTTGGAAACCTTATTGGGCACTTTATCGCCAGCCTCGGGCGGCCAACTGCCGCGCCGCCACGACTCCATCCAGCCATTTCGACTCCAAGCCCGGCCCTGCCAACAGTAGGCACGATCCTTCGGGCAAGCTGCGGATAATGGCCCGATACTGGTCGGGAGGCAAAGCGGGGCAACCACGGCTGTAGCCCAGCTGGCTATGGCGTTGCAAGTAAGACTGGCTCACGTAGTCGGCGGCGTGCAGCACCACGTAACGGCGCAGCGCGTTGTCGTTCTGGCCTTGGTCGAGGCCGCGCAAGCGGCGCGAGAGGCCGTGCTTGCCACCGTAGGTGTCCTCGGTGCGGTAGAAGCCAAGCGAGGTGCAGGCTGATTTGACCTGGTTGGAAAACTGCCGGGCGCGCAAGGTGCCAGAACCCCGCCCGTGCGCTACGTGGCTCCGATGCAGCACCCGACCCGTCTGCATGTCAAGCACCCAGAGGCGCGGCACAGTGGAAGGCAAGTCCATATCCGCTATGGCCAGCACGCCGCTCTGCTGAACGCGCTTAGCATGTCGCAAGGTTAAATAGCCCACGCAGGCCCGTTCCAGCACTTCCGGCCGCAGTTCCGCCGCCTCGTCTCCTAGCCGGCTATGCAACTGGCGCACTGCCTGGCGTAGCGAGTCGGAGAGGTCTGCCAGCGGCTCCAGAGGTGTAAGAGCCAGAGAATCGGGCAGGGCTGGCGGCGTTGGAGGAACTGCCGGGGCGACGTCGGGGTGGGGGGCAGTACGAACGGGAGCGGAGGCCACGGAGGCAGCGAGTGGCGCATTGCTTTCGGTGGTTGTAGCGTGGCAACCAGCGAGTACGAGCAACGCTACGACCATCCGCCAACTTCCCCTCAGTACCGCTGTGTTTTCGCCTCGCCTGCTCATGTCGCCAAGGTACTTAGTCGGCGCCAAGAGCTGATAGAGGAATTGAAAAAAGAAGCTTATCACCACAAAAAAGCCTCTTCCAGTATGGAAGAGGCTTTTAGTTTCAGTAACAAGGCAACGCAGCCGCTAGGCTATCTACCAGCGTTTCGCGGAACGATACGGTGCGGAACGACCCAAGCTACGGCAGCGAGCCAGCGCGGTGGCTTCGATTGCGCGGGTATTGGGTGGCGGTGGCGGCAGACTTGCGCGGGTGTTGGATATGGCGGCCGGCTTGAAGCCAACGGGCAATGCAACCGTGGTAGCGGCTGCTACGCCGGATGGAGCTAGTGTTTTGATGAAAGGAGACATAACAAGAAGGTCGAAAGTTGGAAAACAGGCTGGCACTCCAACTTGACGGAGCGCCAGAAAACAGGCAGCATTAGAAGGAAATGCTCACGTTGCCTTTCATGAAAAACGGCGTACCCGGCGTGTAATGCAGCTCGGAAACACCTTCGGCGGGTTCGCCGGGCAGCCGGCTCTGCGTATCGAACTGGGCTTGGTTCCACGCCTCGTTCAGCAGGTTTTCGGCCGAGGCCCCGAACTGGAAACGACCGACGGCGTAGCTCACCACGGCATCGAGCAGGAAGTAGCCCCGGGCCCGCACCGAGTTGTCTTCGTTGGCGGGCCGGTTGTTGAGGTGACGGTAGCGCAGGCTGGCGCTCAGACCGGTGGGCTGTTTGAGCGTGAGGCCCCCAATGCTGGTGAAACTAGGCGCCAGCGGAATGTAGTTTTCGCCTTTAGGTGCTCCTACCGCCCGGCCGTGGGCATAGTTCACATCCACATCAGCGAAAAGTACCCGGCTCAATTGGTAGCGCAAGGCTACATCGGCACCGAAGCGGCGGGTGCGGCCGGAGCTTTCCACGAAGCCCCCATCCCCGACATACACCAGCTCATCCTGCAAGTGCAGCGCCCACAGCGCGGCATTCACGACCAGCGCCGGCACGGGTTTGAACGTGCTACCCACTTCGTAGCCGATGGCTCGCGGCAGGGCTTGCAGCGAGTCGCCACGGTTCACGACTACCGCGCGGGCGTCGTTGGAATGGAAGCCGAAGCCGGAGCGCACGAAAAACTGCACGTCGGGCGTGAGGTCGTAGTACAGATTCAGCTTCGGGCTAACTCGCGCCTTAGTGGCCCGGCCCGAAGTTGAGTCGGCCTGCTGACCTCGAAAGCGGAAAACGAAGTAGTCGGCGCGCAGGGAGGCATTTACGGTGAGTCGGTCCGTTAGCGTCAGCACTTCATCGAGGTAGGCATTCAGATTTTGCTCGTACACCCGCCCGCTCACGATGGTGTCGGTTACTTGCCGCTTCACGGCGTGGCGCAGCGCGAGGTCAATATCATCGATGCGGGTGCCGAGGCCGAGCGTGGAACGCAGCGGCTTGGTGCCTAGCTGGCCGCTCCGCTCGTAGGTGCCGGTGTAGCCGTAGATGTTGCGCGCTTCCGACTGCCGGATTTGGTCACCCTGATCTTCGTTTTCGAGGAAGAAAGTGAAGTTAGAGTACAGGTTGAAATTGTAGCGGCTGTAGTAGGCTTGCTGGCGCAGCACCGCCTCGCCGGGCAGCGTGGTAGTAAGCACGGCCGTGGCATTGATGCGGTTGGTGCGGCCCCCTTCCGTGTCGTCTATCGCGCCGAAGCGCGAAATCAGCCCGGCCCGCACGGCCCGATCCGGCACCTGCCCGGAGGCATCCCAATTGGAAGTGAAGTGCGAGCCCAGCAGCATCAGCGAAGTGCGCTCCGACAGCAGCCCCGTGTACTTACCCATGCCGTTGAAGCGCTTGAAGTGCTGCGGGCTGTTGAAGTAGGAGTTCGTGAACGTGTACTCGCTGGCCAGATAGGCGCTTTCTGCTTGTTTCGACAGCAGATGCTTGCCCTGCGGCAGCACGTCAAGCAACGCTACCGCCCGCCGCGTGTCGAAGCGCCCGATTTCCACTTTGGCCAGGCTGTGGTCGAGGCTGGTTTTGGTGCTGAACTCTCCAGCTCCGGCCGTGGCAAAATCCCCAAACCGGGCTGTGTAGGGCCCTTTGTACACGCGCAACGCATCCACCGTCTCGGGAATCACGAAGTGCATATCGGCGTAGCCTTGTCCGTGGGCGTGGCTCACCATATTCACCGGCAGTCCGTCGATGCTCACGTTGAAATCGGTGCCGTGGTCGACATCGAAGCCCCGAATGAAGATCTGCTCGGCTTTGCCACCCCCGGCGTGCTGCGCAATAAATAGCCCTGGCACCAGCGGCAACAAGTCCTGCGCTGAATTCACGGGCCGCAACACCTGGTCGATGTGGGTGATGGCGGCGAGGCTTTGGTTAGGGTCGCGGGGCTGCGCTACGGTTACTTCACGCAGATTCAACGCCACGGCGGGCAGGGTTAGCGTTACGGTGCTGGTTTGGCCCGCCCTCAGCGTCACGGTTTGGGTGCGAGTGCCGTAGCCTAGGCCCGTGGCCCGCAAGGTGTAGGTGCCTGCCGCCAGCCCACCGAAACGAAAACCACCTAACTCATCGGTCGCGGTGGCCGCGGTTCCAGCGGGGCCTTCCAGCCGTAGCCCAGTTCCGGGAAGACGCAGTCCCGAGGCGGAATCGGCCACGGTGCCGCGCAGGGTGGCAGTAGTAGCCGTAGTACTTTGCGCACGAAGCGGCGCAAAGCTGCCCGAAGCCAGCAGTGCCAGCCCAAGCAGGATAATTCGTAAAAAACAGGAGTTCATGCCGCCGAAGCAATGACGACGCGCCCCGCCGCAGCTAGAGCAGCGCGGGCGGCGTCAGATGGTAAGAAATAAGAAATAGCCCGTAAAGCAGGCTGGCTGCGCCGGACACACGAGTGCCTCCGGTGCGCTTCTTATCCCTGGCGCGGCGGCGCGTAAAGTTTGTCGCTGAAACCAGCCGGTACCGCCAATACTAAGGAGGCTACTATCGGTTGCGGCGTATAGAAAAGGTGTTGCGTAAAAACCGGCTCGTCTTCAACCAGGCAATGCACATCCAGCCCTTTGAGGGTGCTCAGAAAGTGGAGCGGTGTTTCGTGGGAGCCGGGTTTATGCACTTCGTACTGCTCCCCATTGCACTGGTCGAAGCAGTCGAGTTGGAGGTAATGGTGTTGCTGGCAGTCGGCGCTGTGCACGTAGGCTACAGCCCGCTCCCGCACTGGCTCCGCCCGGCCCACAAGGCCCGCCCCGACTACCAAAAGGTAGTTGGTCAGCAGCAGCCAAACGAGTCCAATACGCAGCATGAGTTGGTTTTTGGTTATTGGTTTTTCGTTGTTGGGTTGTTCTTATAGACAGCGCGAGAAATCAACCTTTGAGGTTTCTAGCGGCGGTGCGCTCCGACTTCTCGCATTGTTGAGGATAACAGTTCATCAGGTTTAGGCGAAGAATACGCGCTCTACGGTCCAGTAGGCGGCTACGAGGCCGATGGCGATGGAAGCGGGCACCACAATCCGGCGCTTGTACCAGGGCTTTTCGCCGAACCAGCGCCCCACCAGAAACCAAGCCAGCAGAATCACTGACACCTGGCCCAATTCCACGCCCACATTGAAGGCTAGCAGTGACTCCAGAAACAGCCGGCGCGGGAGCCCTAGCGAAGTCAGCACGCTGGCAAAGCCCATTCCGTGAATCAGCCCAAACCCAAACACCACTACCACGCGCCACGGATTCAGCCGACTGGTCATGATGTTTTCGATGGCCACAAACAGGATGGAAAGCGCAATGATAGGCTCCACGATATCGGGTGGCGGCGAAATCAGGCCGTACATGGCCAGCCCCAGCGTGATGGAGTGGGCCACCGTAAAAGCCGTAGCCTGCACCAGCACCGGCTTAAGCTTGGGCTCCAGGAAGAAAATACTCAGCACGAACAGAATATGGTCGAGCCCCTTCGGAATAATGTGCTCGAAGCCCAGCTGCACGTAAATCCGGACAGCATCGGCCTGCGAGAGTTTGCTCACGTCCACTCCATCCAGCGCGTGCGCCGCCGCCAGCCCCGGCAACAGCAGGAGCAGCGGCAATACGTAGCGACGGGCAGGAGAGTCAAACATCAGCTTCAACCTAATTCGCAAATACTTATCGAGCCGCCAGCAGCAGCTTACCTTCCTCAGCTAGCTCGGTGCTCAAGTAAGGATTAATGGACATTGCTTCCCGAATGAGGGCTTGCCCCTCAGCGGCGCGGCCGTTTTTAATGGCAATAAGGCCCGCCCGGCACAGCACCGTCGGGTTGCGCGAATTGGTGCGCCGGGCGCGGGCTATCAGTTTGGCGGCATCCGCGTATTCGCCGCGCTTGTAATGCACCCAGGCCAGCGTTTCCTCCACGTCAATGTTATCGGGGCGGCGCTCATACTCGATGTTGGCGTGTTCGAGGGCCTTGTCTAGTTCCTTGGTTTTGAGGTAGGCGTAGGCCAGCTCCCGGTCGGCGTAGTGGCCCATCTGCTCGTTGTCGTCGGCTTCTTTGGCGTCGTTGGCGAGCATGTCGATGGCTTCCTGCGCCATTTTTTCGGCCTTAGCGGGCTCGTTGTTGAGGCGGTATAAGTCGGTCAGCTCGTCGGCGAAGGCGTAATCCTTCACCGTGGCGCGGGCCTTCTGGAAATGCGCGATGGCCGCCGGATAGTCGCGGCGGGCTTTAGCTACGCGGCCGAGGCCAGCCAGCGCGTACGCGTAGCCGGGCCGGGCAGCCAGGGCAGTTTGGTATTGTTGCTCGGCGCGGTTTAGGTCGCCGGTGGTTTCGTAGAGATGGCCTAGCGTGATGCGGGACCATTCGGTTTGTTCCAGGCCGGTGAATCCAGCTTTCACGGCCATGTCCATAGCCTCAATAGCGCCGGGCAAGTCGCCGTGAATCTCGCGCAGGTACGATACGCGGGCATAAGCGCGCAGATCGGGCCGTACGGTGTTCATCTTGTCGGCCATGCGGACGGCTTCGGGGTAGCGGCCTAGCTCCACGTTGGCATCGCAGAGCAGCCCGTACACGAAGGCGTTGCTGGGGTTGATTTGCACGGCTTGTTCAGCCAGCGCCAGTCCTTCGGAAAAATGGTGTTGGGTGAGGCTGAGCGAGGCTTTGCAGCACAGCGCCTCAAAGTTTTCGGGCTCCCGGCGCAGCACTTCATTCAGTAGCTGCATGGCCGCCATATCGTAATACGGATGGTCGCCGGTTACGCGGCCTTCCTGCATGTAGGCCTGGGCCAGCAGCAGCTGGGATTTGGTATCGTCGGGCTTCTCGCGGAGGCGGGCCAGCAGGCCGCTCACGGCTTGCTGGGTGTTCACCCACTCGCCGCCCGCCGCTAAGTCGCCGTGGCGGGGCTTGAGCGAAGGAACCGGCTCGGGCTTGCGAAAGACCACCAGGGCCACCACTGCTGCCAAGAAACTCACCAGAAGTAAGGGGTAGAAGTATTTACGCACGGAATCAGGGTTGAGAGAAGAACGTCGAAGTAGGGTAAGCACCCAAAAGATAGCCGGACACACCCGGGTCCGGCTATCAAGCTACTCAAAAGTCAAACACCGCGCCCAATGGGACCAGACGCAGTATCCGGGTGGTTTAAGCCTGGGTGGTCATGGTTTAGCGTTGGTGCAGGATGCGCACGGTCCGCAGCACGGTAGAGCCGTTAGACAGCGTGGCTACATAAACACCAGCCGCCGAGCCCGAAGGCATGCGCCACTTGTATTCGTAGGTACCCGGACGGTAATCCTTGTTGCGGATTGGCGTAGCTACCACGCGGCCCGACAGGTCCGTGATTTTCAGCGTCAGCGACGAACGAGTGCCTACTTCATAGCTGAACGTGGTTTGGTCTACTACTGGATTGGGGAAAGCCACGAAGTTGTCGACGGTAGTAGGCTGCAAGCCTAGGCCGCCCGTGGGGCTGCGCTGCGACAAAGCAATGCGCTGGGCAGTGGTGCCGCTCCAAGGCGTTTGAGCGTACGGGAAAGCCGCTTTGAACGTCGTATCGTTGGCTTGCACGCCGGCCGTGAACCCTACTACACCCAGCAGTTGCGGGGTCAGCGGGCTGGTAGCCGTAGCCGTGTAGTCGTCGTACCACAAACCAATGGCGGCCAGTACGGCGCCACCCACGGCTTGCAGTTCAATGCGCGTTACGTCGTCTTCGAGGCGGCGGCCGTTCGGGAAGCCATCCATGTTCGGGATGGGCTCTAGGTTGGTGTTGGTATTGAAGCGCGCATCAGTCAAGCCCAGTACGGCAGCGGCCAACAGGCCTTCGGAGCTGAAGTCCGCCGAGTTGCGGGGCGTCACGGGCACGGCCATGTTCAGGCGCAGCATGTCGCCGAGCACGGGCAGGAAGTTGTTGATGAATGGCTTGCCAGCGGCCAACGGGTTGCGGGCTGGCTTGCCGGTTGCCAGTTGGTACGGCGGCAGGTTGGGCACGCCGGTATGGAAGATGGGCAGAATATCAACCGAGCGAGGCTTGCCGGCGCGCAGCAGGTATGGCCCGAAGGTTGGGTCGGCAAACACAGTGTTAGCGCGCTGAGCGGGCGTCAGGCCCGAAACACCATTAGCTCCGTTGCGGAAGTCAAAGGCTTGCAGCGAGTTCGACTGAATACGCAGTGCAGCCAGACCTGGTACAGCGCCGCCGTAGTACTGGGTACCGTTGGCCATGCCCTCCGCCATGTACAGGCCCAGCTCAGGGTTGGAGAGGTAGTCGTCGGTGCTGGCTTCCTCGTTGTACGGGGTCCGGGAGTTCCAACGGTCCTTGCCGCCGATGGGCACGATTACTTCGTTGGTGAGCGGCATGCCGAGGCGCGAAACCTGCACCCAGTTGCCGGTGTGCGTTTGCGTGCCGTCGGTGTTGAGCGTACGCATAGCCGGGCGGCTGGCCGAAGCCCACACGCCAATCACGAAGTCGGGGTCGAGAATATTAGCCGCTTGAGCAGCCGTTTTACCGTCTTTTTGCAGGTCAGCAATTGGAATCTGCAAGGCAATGGCGTGGGTGTTTTTGCGCGCTACGCCGTCGCGGGCCGTGGCCGTTGTGCGTACGCCGCCCAAATCGAAAATGCCACCCAAATCCACGAAGAACGGATCATCGGTAGGTCCGCAGAACACTTTGGCGTTGCCGGCAGTAGCAATGGCGCCCGTCATCAGCGCCTCGTAGGTGCTGTTCAAACCAGCGGCGCTATTAATGGAGCGGGGACCAATATTTGGTGGCGGCACCACGCCATTGGCAACCAGCGTAGTGGTAGTGCCCCCGCGGATAACTTCGCAGGTATAGGTGGTTTTCAGGTTTTGCTTGCCCAGCCGAACATTAAAGAACGTGGTGGCATCCTCGTTGGCGCGCGAAAATGTGAAACGGTACGTGATGTCGTCGCCGGTGGTAGTGGCGTTGTTTTTCACGTGAATCTCGTAGCGCACGTTCTCGCCGAAGGTATTGTAGTTCGGCCCGCCCTGCGGCAGTTCCAACGGAATGTAGTTGGCAATGATGGTGATTTTGGTCGGGTCGTCCGGGCTACGGAAGGCGTAAAGGTCGGTGTTGTCGGCCAGCGGATCGTCGGCGATGAGCGGGGCTTCGCGGTGGCTGGATGCTTCCAGTTTGGTGCCTTGTCCACTCCAGGCCACGGCCCCTACCACAGCGGTAGTGGCGGCTGCCAGCAAGAGTATGGGACGGGTAATGGTTTTCGCCATGATAAAAAGAAAGGTTAAAAGTGGAAAAGTCAAAAAAACAAGCAGCCAGCCCGCCGATAAATCGGCAGGAATTCAAAGTAGACCCGTGCGTTGCAAAAAGGTGGTAAACGGACAGCTGTCTGACTTAAGACGGCTTTGGAGGCGATATAATACTCTTGGGGCAAACTGACTATATCTTCAATGCAGCGAGTAAGCTGAACCTAAGGCGTCGAAGATAAGTCTAATTTTCCAGGAGCTACGTAAGCTCAAGCGTTTTTGGATTGCGGACCCCCAAATTTTGCACATGTTCTAGTTTGAGCCTTGCCTAAAAACGGCGTGCCTCACTTCAACAATGCCCCCGGCATTTCTTCGCTATTTTTGCGCCTGCACAGCGGGCCCTGGTTAAAGTGCCGTCGGGCTCCGTTTTGCTTACCTCGTGCCGTCTCCGGCGCGCAGTCTTCTCGCTATGGCCAAAGTCGCAATCAACCTATCCACCGGCAGCATTCAACAGGAAGAGATCATTGTTGGTATCGACCTGGGCACCACTAATTCGCTCGTCGCCTACATCCAGCCGGAAAACCGCGCACCGCGCGCCATCAACGACCAGGGCCGCGGCACCATCGTGCCGTCGGTGGTACACTTCCCGCCGGGCGGCGAAACGCCTATCGTCGGCACCGAGGCCAAGCAGTACCTGCTCACTGATTCTGCCAACACGATTTACTCGGTGAAGCGCCTGCTTGGCAAGAGCTACAAGGACCTGCGGGAACACGACCGGGAGCTAGGCTACAAGGTCATCGACGACAATTCTGAAGGGCTGGTGAAAATCCGGGTGGGCGAGAAGTTCTACTCCCCTATCGAGCTGTCGGCGGAGATTCTAAAGGAACTGCGGGCCCGCGCTGAGCACGCGCTCAAAACACCAGTCAACAAAGCCGTCATCACGGTGCCAGCGTACTTCAATGATTCCCAGCGCCAAGCTACGCGTGATGCCGGCCGCCTCGCCGGGCTGGAAGTGTTGCGCATCGTGAACGAGCCCACGGCCGCCGCGCTGGCCTACGGCATCGGCCTCTCGCCCGACGAAGAAAAAACGGTGGCCGTATACGACCTCGGCGGCGGCACCTTCGACGTCAGTATCCTGCGCATTCAACAAGGCATCTTCGAAGTGCTCAGCACCAACGGCGACACCTACCTCGGCGGCGATGACATCGACTACGCCATCTACGAGCACTGGGCCACCGACTACCAGCTGGGTCCGCAGCTGTTCGAGCACCCCGAGGCGCAACAGCAGCTTCGTTTGCTGGCCGAAGAAGCCAAGAAGCATCTCAGCCAGCACGAGACGTTCGAGGCCGATTTCAATGGCACCACGCTGCCGCTCAGCAAAACCAAGTTCAACGAGCTGACTGGCCCGCTGGTGGAGCGCACCTTGGTTTCGTGCCGGCAGGCGCTGGCCGACGCCAAGCTCACGCCCCAGGACCTGGACGCCGTGCTGCTGGTGGGTGGCTCCACCCGCGTGCCGCTGGTTTACGATTCGGTGTCGGCATTTTTCCAGCAGCCCGCCAACAATTCCCTCAACCCCGACGAGGTTGTGGCTCTCGGCGCCGCCATTCAGGCCGACATTCTGGGCGGCAACCGCCGCGACGTACTGCTGCTCGACGTCACGCCGCTCACGCTCGGCATCGAAACGCTGGGCGGTTTGATGGACCCCATCATTCCGCGCAACTCGAAAATCCCCACCAAAGCCGGCCGCCAGTACACGACGAGCGTGGACGGGCAGGTGAACCTGAAAATATCAGTCTACCAGGGCGAGCGGGACTTAGTGAGCGAAAACCGCAAGCTGGCTGAGTTTGACTTGCGCGGCATTCCAGCCATGCCCGCCGGCCTGCCCAAAGTGGACGTCAACTTCATCCTAAATGCCGACGGTATTCTCAAGGTAGAGGCCATAGAGTTACGCTCCAATACTCGCCAGGCCGTCGAAATTAAACCCCAATACGGCCTCACCGACGAACAGGTGGAGCAGATGCTGATGGACTCGCTCACCCACGCCCGCGAAGACGTGGCGGCCCGCATGGTGATTGAGGCCCGCACCGTGGCCGAGCAGATGCTCTACCAAGTGGAGCGTTTCGTGGATAAAAACCACCAGCACCTCACCGAAGACGAAATCACGCAAACCGCCGCCGCCACCCAAAACCTGCGCGAAGCCCTCGAAACCAAGGACAAAGACACCATTCTCAAAGCCGTGGACGAATTGGAAGCCCTCACCAGCCCCTACGCCGAGCGCGTCATGAACATCTCCATCAAACAGGCCATGACGGGGAAGAAGATTGGTTGATGTGCTGATTTTTTGATGTGCTGATGGGTTGATGGGCTGATTCATTTTTTGATGTGCTGCCTTGGAGAAAATGAGTGTCTATCCGTCCGTTCAGCTAGTAATGAAGGACGCCTTACACACTTAGATCATAGCAGTTTCTGAAGCAAGCTTTTCAACTGCGTGCAATCAAACCAGGACTGCGAGCCAAGTTTGATTACACGCAGCTGCTTTCGTAAGCTCTACATTTACAATCAGCACATCAACCCATCAGCACATAAGCACATAAGCACATCAAAAAATCAGCACATCAAAAAATGAACCCTCACCTCGCCCGCCTCTACCAGATTGCCCAGCAGCCGAGCCGGCGCATTATTGGGCTGATGTCGGGTACTTCACTGGATGGCTTGGATGTGGCGCTGTGCCGGCTGCACGGGCACGGGCCAGGCACGCGCCTGGAGTTGGAGCAGTTTGCCACCGTGCCCTACTCCGACGACGTGCGCCGACGCATCCGGCAGGTATTCGCGGGCGGGGCCAGCGGGCAGATTCGGCTGGAATATCTGACGCTGCTTCATCCGTGGCTAGGTCTGCTGCACGCGGATATGATACTGGAGTGCCTACGCCAGTGGCAAATTCCACCCGCCGAAGTAGACCTCATTGCCAGCCACGGCCAAACCGTCTACCACGCCCCGCAGCACCAACACCAGCACCCCGACTTCGCCCTCAACGCCACGCTACAACTCGGCGACGGCGACCATGTAGCGGTACGCACCGGCATCATCACGCTCAGCGACTTCCGCCAGAAGCACATTGCCGCCGGCGGCGAAGGGGCTCCGCTAGCGGCCTACGGCGACTATCTGCTGCTCAGCAGCCCCGAGGAAGAACGGCTTCTGCTCAACCTCGGCGGCATTGCCAACTTCACCTACCTCCCCCGCGCCGGCCAAGACGCCAGCACCGCCTTCAGCACCGACACCGGCCCCGGTAATACTCTGCTCGACGCCACCGTACGCGCCCATCGCCCGCACCTAGCCTACGACGAAGACGGCCGCTTGGCCGCCGCCGGCCAAATCCACGCGGGCTTATTAGCGGCGTTGCTGGAGCACCCTTTCTTTGCTGCGCCGCTTCCCAAAACCACCGGCCCCGAGCTGTTCGGCCCCGACTATCTACGGCAGGCCCAGGAGCGCAGCGGCACTGTTGCATTAGGCTTGGAAGACACATTGGCTACGCTCACGGAGCTGAGTGCGGTAGGCGTAGCCCGCGCCGCCACGCAGGCATTCGGCGTCCGCCCAACACTAGCAGTATATGCCAGCGGCGGCGGCGCCCACAACCCGGCGTTGCAGGCGGCTTTACAACGGCACTTGCCCGGCTGCCGCTTCGCTACTACCGAGGAACTGGGTGTGCTACCGGATGCCAAAGAGGCTATTTTGTTTGCCATCCTGGCCAATGAAGCCGTAGCTGGCCAACCCATATCCATCGGGGCCGGGCGGCAGCGGGTACCCGCCGTAAGCATGGGCAAAATCTCCTGGCCGGGCTAAGAACAGCTACCATAAGCTACCAAGCTTACCAAGCTGCAAGCCCCAGCGGGGCGACATATCGGTAGTACAATAGTGGTAAAGGGGAGACGAGCCCCGGCGGGGCGGCACCTATCGAGGTGATATAGACGTGCCGCCCCGCCGAAGCTTGCGCTGGCCTCGCTGGTTGAGAGCAGTCGGGTAAAGGCTGCCCCATAAAACACGTAAGCTAGGATCTGACTTCTCACTACTTCTGCCGTTGCGGGGCCGGCACTAGTCCGAAGCTCAGAATCTGCCGCGCCGTACTGTCGCGGAACGTGACGTCTAACTGCACCTTAGGGAGCTTGGCGAGGGTATCACTGCGGAACATGAAAGCTACGAAAGAGCGCGTCGTGTTATTGTCACTGATCCGGTAGCCTAGCTTGTACAGGTCGATGGTGGAGCCGTGGCGTTGGCCTTGCTCGTAGAGCGGCAATGCTGCTTCTCGGAACCGTTGCGGCGTTACGGCCTGGCTGACTTCGGGCGCCAGCAGCGCATACGCCGCCGGAAACTCCCCACTTAGCACCGCCAGCAGAAACCGCCGCGCCACCTGAATCTGTGAGGGCGGACCGGCACTGGGCGTAGCTAGCAGGGGCAGGATCATCAATAAGATGAATAGCCCAAAACGACAGGCAGCAGTATGAATCCGCCTTCCTTTTCTCTCTGCTGTTTGCTTCATAGCCTGCCTACGACAAATTCAGCGCCATAGATGAGCTGGGCGAGAAGAGCCTCTCCCTACTTCTCCTGCTGCGGCACCAGCACGAACACGTCTTCTCCGGGGCGCTTCATGATGTACTTTTCGCGGGCAAACTTCTCCAGCAGTTCCGGGCTGCTCAACAGCTCGGCTCGCTCCTTTTTCACCACTTCAATATTATCGAGGTAGTACTGCTTCTCTGTTTGCAGTTCCTGCCACTTCGCGTACATGTCGTATTGCTTCACGAAGTCGTTGGCATCGAACACAAACATCCAAACCAGAAAGCTCAGCCCGGTATAGAAGTAGAAGCTGCGCAAGAAACGCGGCACGCGCGCCAGCAGGTCGGAGAGTTGCATAGCCAAAGATAAGAACTGTTGCCTGTGCTCTTCGTCATTTCTTTGAATCAACCCATCTTGCACAAAAGCCCGACCGATGCAGTATCGGTCGGGCTTTTTGTGGTTCGTGCCACAGGAGAAAGCCTAGGCTACATTTTCTTGCCAGGGAAATAGGCTACCTCGCCTAGCTCCTCCTCTATACGAAGCAATTGGTTGTACTTCGACATCCGGTCAGAACGTGAAGCCGAGCCAGTTTTGATCTGACCAGTATTCAGAGCAACTGCCAAGTCAGCAATGGTGTTATCCTCCGTCTCGCCCGAACGGTGGCTCATGATGCTCTTGTAGCCGTGGCGGCGGCCCAGGTTGATAGCGTCGATGGTTTCGGTGAGCGTGCCAATCTGGTTTACTTTGATGAGAATGGCATTGGCAATCTGCTCATCAATGCCGCGCTGTAGGCGGTTCACATTGGTTACGAACAGGTCATCGCCCACCAGCTGAATCTTGTTGCCGAGGCTTTCGGTGTGCTGCTTCCAGCCCGCCCAGTCATCTTCGGCCATGCCATCTTCAATGCTAATGATGGGGTACTTACTCACCCAGTCGCTCCAATAGCTAGCCATTTCCGAAGAGGTCAGCTTGTCGCCGGTGCTCTTCTTAAAGTGGTACACGCCATCCTCGTAAAACTCCGATACCGCGGCGTCCATCGCAATCATCACATCCTCGCCCGGACGGTAGCCCGCCGTTTCAATGGCTTGCAACACCACTTTAATGGCGTCCTCGTTGGATTTGATGTTGGGTGCAAACCCGCCTTCGTCGCCTACGTTGGTGCTCAGGCCTTGCTTTTTGAGCACGTTTTTGAGGTGGTGAAAAATCTCCGTGCCCCAGCGCAACGCCTCCGAAAACGAAGTAGCACCCACCGGCATAATCATGAATTCCTGGAAGTCGATGCTGTTGTCGGCATGTGAGCCGCCGTTTAGAATGTTCATCATGGGCACGGGCAGCGTGGTAGCATTCACGCCACCCACGTAGCGGTAGAGCGGCATCCCCACTTCCTGCGCTGCCGCGCGGGCAATAGCCAATGAAGCACCCAGAATGGCGTTGGCGCCGAGGTTGGCTTTGTTGGGCGTGCCATCTAGCTCTAGCATGATCCGGTCGAGCAAGCCTTGCTCAAACACCGAGAATCCAATCAGCTCTTCGGCGATTTTGCTGTTCACGTTTTCCACCGCTTGCAGCACGCCTTTGCCCATGTACTTGCTCTTGTCGTCGTCGCGCAGTTCCACGGCTTCGTGCTTGCCGGTGCTGGCGCCCGAAGGCACGGCCGCGCGGCCCACGGTGCCACTGTCGGTGGTCACGTCCACTTCCACAGTCGGGTTGCCGCGCGAATCAAAAATCTGACGGGCGTGAATTTCGGTGATAATGCTCATGAGGAAAAGTATGGGGTTGAACAAAATGCGGAGTCCAGCAACGGCCTTGTGCATCATTGCGCCGCAAGGTAAAAATTAGCCCCGACCTTTCAGCTCCAACATTTCGACCCATGGGCACCAACCGCAAATGCACAAAAAAAGGGACGCACCTTGCGGCACGTCCCTTTCCAATTATCAGCAGTTGCTCAGCTTAGGAAGCAGCTTCCTCGTCAGCAGCTGTAGATTCGTCGCGCGTCTCGCCTTCTTCTACCGTGGTAGTAGCGGTATCTTCGGGAGTGGCGGTTTCCACTACGGCAGCCGGAGCTACGGCAGCAGCTGGAGCAGCAGCTTCAGCTGCCGGAGCGACAGCCTTCTTTTTGCCACGTGAGCGACGAGTAGTAGCTTTCGCTTCGGTAGCAGTCTTCGCTTCGAGCAAGGTTTCGTTGTAATCTACCAGCTCAATGATGCACATCTCCGCGTTGTCACCCAAACGAGTATTGCTCAGCTTGATGATGCGGGTGTAGCCGCCGGGCCGAGTAGCAATTTTCGCTGCTACGTCGCCAAACAGCTCTTTCAGCACTTCTTTGTTTTCCAGAGCCGAGAACACCAAGCGGCGCGAGTGCGTCGTGTCGTTCTTGGATTTGGTGAGTAGGGGCTCTACAAACTTGCGCAGAGCTTTGGCTTTTGCAACCGTCGTGGTTACGCGCTTGTGCAGGATCAGCGACGAGGCCATGTTAGCGAGCATGGCGTTGCGGTGCGAGGTCGTACGACCGAGGTGGTTGATGGTTTTACCGTGACGCATAAAAAGAAGAAAGTGTGAGCTTGCGGACGACGACCACGGCGGAAAGCAGATTCATATGCTGCCCTCTCATTAGAACCGTCGCCCCATAGGGCTCACTAGTGAATGTTTTTTGATGTGCTGATTGTTTAATGTGCTAATGTGCTGATTGGTTAATGTGCTGATGAGTTGATCGGAAAATCAGCACATTAGCACATCAAATAATCAGCACATCAATACTATTCTTCGTCGAGCTTGTACTTGCTCAGGTCCATACCGAAGTTCAGACCTTTTTCCTCCACGAGGTTTTCCAGCTCCGTCAACGACTTCTTACCGAAGTTGCGGAACTTCATCATGTCGGCCATGTCGAGCTGCACCAGGTCACCGAGGGTTTTGATGTCGGCTGCTTTGAGGCAGTTGTACGCGCGCACGCTCAGGTCCATATCCGCCAGCGGCGTCTTCAGCACCTTGCGCATGTGCAGCGTTTCCTCGTCCACGGTCTCCTCTTCTTCGGCTTTCGCCGTTTCGAAGGTCATGGTGCTGTCCGAGAACAGCATAAAGTGCTGGATCAGGATGTTGGCCGCCCCTTTCAGCGCGTCCTCCGGGTGAATAGAGCCGTCGGTGTGAATCTCGATGAGGAGCTTCTCGTAGTCGGTTTTCTGTTCTACGCGGGTGTTTTCGATGCTGTACTTCACGTTCTTAATCGGCGTGAAGATGGCGTCGATGGCAATTTGCCCGAATACTTGGTCTACGGGCTTATTCTCCTCAGCAGGAACATAGCCCCGGCCTTTCTGGATCGTAAACTCGAATTCCAACTCGGTGCTGGCGTCCACGTGGCAAATCACCAGGTCCGGGTTCAGCACCTGGAAACCGTTGGTGAACTTGCTGATGTCACCGGCTGTGAAGGTTTCCTGGCCTTTAACGCGAACCGTGATTTTGTCCTCGATGGCGTCGCTCACCTTTTTGAAGCGCACTTGCTTCAGGTTGAGGATGATTTCGGACATGTCCTCAATCACACCTTCGATGGTCATGAACTCGTGCAGTACGCTGCTGGTGCGAACCGACGTGATGGCATAGCCCTCCAGCGACGACAGCAGGATGCGGCGCAGAGCGTTGCCGATCGTGACGCCGTAGCCTTTCTCCAGCGGTTTAAATTCAAACGTTCCGTAAAAGTCGTCGGATTTCTCCATCACAACCTTCTCCGGCATTTGAAAAGCTAAGATTGACATAAGTGGGGCGGTTTGTTAGTATTGAGTAAAAGGTATTAGGAAGCAAGACAAGCATTTGTTGTCCCAAGACCTAATACCCAATACTTGAATGCATTAAAAATGAATCGAAGCAGAGAAACGGGCCGGGCGTCCGGACCGTTCCAATTATTACTTCGAGTACAATTCGACGATGAGCTGCTCCGTGATTTTCTCCGGAATCAGTTCACGCGAAGGGGCGCTGATAAACTTGCCCACCATTTCTTTGCCGTCCCACTCCAGCCACGAGAAAGCGCGGGCGTTGCGGGCGCTCAGGCTCGTAGTGATAGCTTCCAGCGACTTCGACTTCTCACGCACGGCCACAACGTCGCCAGCGCGGAGTTTGTACGAAGCGATATTTACTACGTCACCATTTACGGTGATGTGCTTGTGCAATACCAACTGACGAGCAGCCCGGCGCGTAGGCGCAATGCCCAAACGGTAGACCGTGTTGTCGAGACGCGACTCCAGCAAAGCCAGCAGGTTGTCGCCGGTGATGCCGGGCAGCGTAGCCGCTTTGTGGAACAGGTTTTCGAATTGCTTTTCCAGTACGCCGTACATGTACTTCACTTTCTGCTTCTCCATCAACTGAATAGCATATTCGCTTTGTTTCTTACGACGGCCACGGCCGTGCTGGCCGGGGGGGTATGCTTTCTTGGTAAGTGCCTTGCTCGGGCCGAAGATCGGCTCATTGAAGCGACGGGCAATTTTGGTTTTAGGACCAGTATAACGTGCCATTTCGGGGTTGTTGAGTGTTGTGGGGGTTGAACCGCGCGTGTCGGGCTCCGGAGGCGCACCTTGCAGGGGAGAAAAGGCGCATCAGAAACCCGACACCGGTGGCCAGCAGAACCGGCCTGTTCAATAACTAAACGCGACGACGTTTGGGCGGACGGCAGCCGTTGTGGGGCAGCGGCGTCACGTCCTTAATGGTCGTTACCTCAATACCCACGTTACCCAGCGTACGAATAGCCGACTCACGGCCTGCGCCCGGACCTTTCACGAACACCTCCGCTTTGCGCATGCCCAGATCGTGGGCTACTTTACCGCAGTCGGTAGCAGCCATCTGAGCGGCGTAGGGCGTGTTCTTCTTGGAACCGCGGAACCCCATCTTACCAGCCGAAGCCCAGGAAATAACCTGGCCGTTGTTGTTGGTGATGGAGATGATGATGTTGTTGAACGAGGCCTTGATGTGAACCTGGCCTACCGGCTCCACAACGACAACGCGCTTTTTGGCTTTGTCTTTTCTTTTTTGTGCCATTTGGTTATCGCAAAAAACTGCGGAAGGTGTTGGCGCCGCGCTTAATTAGTGATTAACAATTAGTAATGAAGAATTCAAACAACGGCCTAAACCGTTAATTGCTCATTCTTAATTATTAATCACTAATTAAACGCAGCGCCGATTTCCGCTATGGGTTATTTAGTAGCCTTCTTCTTGCCAGCAACGGTCTTGCGCTTGCCCTTGCGGGTACGCGAGTTGTTCTTGGTACGCTGACCACGAACCGGCAGACCTTTGCGGTGACGCAGACCCCGGTAGCAACCGATGTCCATCAGGCGCTTGATGTTCAGCTGCACTTCTGAGCGCAGCACACCTTCGGTCTTATACTCGGCGGCAATCACGCCGCGGATTTCGCCGGCTTCAGCTTCCGTCCAGTCTTTTACTTTCTTGTTCAGGTCAACACCTGCTTTCGAAAGGATCTGTTGGGCTGAGGCACGACCAATGCCGAAGATGTAGGTCAGCGCGATTTCGCCGCGCTTGTTGTCTGGGATATCTACCCCTGCAATACGAGCCATGTGCTTTTGTAAAAAGTCTGGTGCTACTACCCTTGACGCTGCTTGTAGCGCGGGTTCTTTTTGTTGATGACGTAGAGCTTGCCTTTGCGGCGGATGATTTTGCAATCAACGCTACGCTTCTTGACGGATGCTTTGACTTTCATGTCGTCGGGTTATTTGTAACGGTACACAATTCGTCCCTTCGACAGATCGTAGGGCGACATTTCCAACTTTACCTTATCTCCCGGCAGAATCTTGATGTAGTGCATCCGCATCTTGCCCGAAATGTGGGCAATCAGCTGGTGACCGTTCTCCAGCTCCACGCGGAACATGGCGTTGGAAAGGGCTTCCAGGATGACTCCGTCCTGCTCAATGGAAGTTTGTTTGGCCATAAGGCTACTGTAAGGCTTTTTCTATGTATTCAAAGGAGGTGAGAATTTCCGCCTTGTCTTTTCGTACTACCACTGTGTGCTCAAAATGAGCCGAAGGTTTGAAGTCTTTGGTGCGGATAGTCCAACCATCCTTTTCTTGCACCACGTTCTTCGTACCCAGGTTCACCATCGGCTCAATGGCCAGGGTCAGCCCAGTTTGCAGCTTGATACCAGCCCCACGCTTACCGTAGTTAGGTACCTCCGGCCGCTCGTGCAGGTTCTTACCAATCCCGTGGCCGACTAGTTCCCTCACCACTCCGTAACCCTGCTTTTCAACGTGGCTCTGAATGGCAAAGCCGATGTCGCCCATCCGGTTGCCAGCCACTGCTTTCTCAATACCGAGATACAACGACTTTTTGGTTTCCTCCAGAAGCTTTAATACTTCAGGTGCCACCTCCCCGATTGGATAGGTGTAGGCGCTGTCCGAATGATAACCGTTGAGCAAAACACCACAGTCAATCGAGACAATATCACCGCTCTTCAGAGTGTAGTCGCCGGGAAACCCGTGGACTACTTCTGCATTGAGTGAGATGCAAAGGCTACCCGGAAAATCTGGGTAGCCTTTGGTAGAGCACGGCACTCCTTTGAAAGCAGGAGTAGCGCCATGATCCCGGATGAATTCCTCCGCGCGCTTATCCAGCTCTCGCGTTGCAACTCCTTCCTGAATCATGCTGGCAACTTCGCCGTGCGCTTGAGCCAGCACTTTCGCACTGGCCCGCATGAGTTCTATTTCCTCTTCGGTCTTGTAAACAATCATGACTGCTTACGAGGCCATCGCAATGTTCTGAGAGCGTCCGCGAACCTTACCGGTTTTCATCATGCCATCATAGTGGCGCATCAGCAGGTAGCTTTCTACTTGGTTGAGCGTGTCCAACACCACACCCACCATAATGATGAGCGAAGTACCACCGTAGAAGGCCGAGAACGGACGGGTTACGTTAGCCAGCAGCGCGAGCGACGGAAAAATGGCAATCAATGCCAGAGCAACTGCACCAGGTAAGGTGATACGCGTCAAAATCTCGTCAATGTGCTCCGACGTATCGCGACCAGGCTTTACGCCAGGCACGAAACCACCGCTGCGCTTTAGGTCGTCCGCAATCTGGTTGGGGTTGACGCTAATGGCAGTGTAGAAATACGTGAATACAATGATGAGCGTAGCGAACATCACGTTGTACTGCCACGAAGTGTAGTCGGAAAACTTCACTCCAATATAGCTAGCCACGTCACTATCACTTTGCCATACCGACGCGAGGATTGCCGGCAAGAACATCAACGATTGGGCGAAGATGATGGGCATAACCCCGGCAGCATTCACCTTCATCGGGATGAACTGGCGCTGGGCATTCAATTGGGCGGTGCTACCTACTTGCTTTGCGTATTGTACCGGAATCCGGCGTACAGCTTGCGTCAGCACGATAACAGCCATAATCACAAGGAAGAGAACGGCTAGCTCAATTATAAAAATCAGCGAACCACGCATCCCTTTAGCGGCTGCCTCACCAATAATGGCACCAGGTAGCCGTGATACAATCCCGATCATAATGATCATGGATATACCGTTACCAATGCCTTTGTCGGTAATTTTTTCACCTAACCACATACAGAACAATGTTCCAGCAGTGATAATCACCATCGTGGTGATGGTGAACAAAGTACCCGGGCTAGTAATTGCCTCGGCGTTGATGGTCGAAATGAATCCCACCGACTGCGCCATCACGATGGGGATGGTGAGGATGCGCGTGTACTGGTTGATCTTCTTTCTGCCCGATTCTCCCTCCTTCTGGAGTTTCTGAAAATACGGTACGGCAATCGTGAGCAGCTGCAACACGATGGAAGCCGAGATGTAGGGCATAATACCCAACGCAAAGATGGAAGCGTGGCTGAAAGCGCCGCCGAGCAGCGTATCCAAAATACCAAACACTCCCGAAGCACCGCCAGTCTTCAAGCGAGAAGCATCGACGCCTGGTAGCACCACGTAAGAACCCAGCCGGTAGATGGCAATGAAGAAAAGCGTATTGAAGATCCGCGTGCGCAGATCTTCAATTGCAAAAATGTTCTTGATCGTGGTGATGAACTTGTTCATTGCCTGGCGGGCTTAGAGAGTCACGGCTTTACCACCTGCTTTTTCGATAGCTTCAATAGCCGACTTCGAGAAAGCATGGGCGTGTACTTCCAAAGCTTTGGTGATTTCACCGCGGCCCAGAACTTTAATTTTGGCGTTCTTCGAAGCCAGGCCTGCACTCACGAAGAATGCGCCGTCCAGCATCGTAGTAGCGCCATCTTCCGTCAGACCAGCAAGCACGTCTAAGTTGACGGCCTTGTATTCCACCCGGTTGATGTTTTTGAAGCCGAACTTCGGCACCCGGCGCTGCAGGGGCATTTGGCCGCCTTCAAAACCAGACTTCTTGGAGTAACCCGAACGGGACTTGGCACCTTTGTGGCCACGCGTTGAGGTGCCACCACGGCCGGAACCCGTACCACGGCCTATCCGCTTCTCATTGCGGGTAGCACCAACGGCGGGCTTGAGATTGCTGAGATTCATTTTCGGGAGATTCCTAGAGTTCGGTTACTTCCAACAGGTGCTTCACGGCATTCACCATACCAGCTATTTGCGGAGTGTTTTCCACCGCCTTGCTGCTGCCGATCTTGCCGAGGCCCAGGGCCTTTACAGTGCGCTTCTGCCGCTCGGGGCGGTCGATAACGCTTTTCACGAGTTTGATTTGGATCTGCGCCATCGTCTCTTAACCGTTAAATACTTGAGCGAGGGTGATGCCGCGAGCCTGAGCAATTTGCATTGGGTCACGCATTTTCAGCAGCGCGTCGAAGGTAGCCTTCACCACGTTGTGAGGGTTCGACGAGCCTTTAGATTTAGCAAGCACATCCTTGATACCAGCGCTTTCAAACACGGCGCGCATAGCACCACCAGCAATTACACCAGTACCAGCCGCAGCGGGCTGCACGAGCACGAAACCACCAGAGTACTTGCCCTCCATCAGGTGAGGAACAGTGTGCTTGTAGAGCGGCACCTTCACCAAGTTCTTCTTTGCGTCGTCAATGCCTTTCGCAATGGCGTCGGTTACTTCGTTGGCTTTGCCGAGGCCGTAACCTACGGTGCCGTTGCCGTCACCTACTACTACGATAGCTGAGAAGCTGAAGCGGCGACCGCCTTTCACTACTTTGGCTACGCGGTTGATAGCAACTACTTTCTCTTTCAGATCAGAGTCGCCGGTGCGCGACTGCTCCGCGTTACGGTCATTGCCGCGACGGTCGTTGCCGCCTCCGCGGCGGTCATTGCCGCCCCGGTCATTGCCACCACCACGGTTGTTGTTATTGAATTCTGCCATGATGTATTAGAAATTGAGGCCGCCTTCGCGGGCTCCTTCTGCCAATGATTTTACGCGGCCGTGGTAGAGATAACCGGAACGGTCAAATACCACTTTCGAAATTCCTTTTCCTGTAGCACGGGCGGCAATTTCTTTGCCGACTGCGGCAGCGAGGGCGATTCCGTTGCCCCCATCCACCGAAACGTGCTTCGAGGAAGCAGACGCCAACGTGTGGCCAGTAGTGTCGTCAATAATCTGAGCATAGATGCCCGTATTGCTGCGAAACACCGACAAACGCGGACGCTCGGACGTGCCAGACACCTTAGTGCGGATGATGCGCTGGATCCGTTTTCTTCTAGTTGCTTTATCGAAAGCCATGATGCAATGTTATTTCGAAGCCGTTTTACCAGCCTTACGACGAATTTGCTCACCCACGAAGCGTACGCCTTTGCCTTTGTAAGGCTCAACTTTACGCAGCGAGCGAATCTTGGCCGCTACCTGGCCAAGCAGTTGCTTGTCAATGCTGGTCAGCGTAACGATGGGGTTCTTACCCTTCTCAGTTACCGCCGTAGCCGTTACTTCCTTCGGCAACGCCAGGAAGATATTGTGCGAGTAACCCAGCGACAGTTCCAGGGTAGTACCAGCCATAGCGGCTTTGTAACCTACACCCACCAGCTCCAGCTTCTCTTCCAACCCGTTGCTAACACCGTTCACGGCGTTGTTCAGCAGCGAGCGGTAGAGGCCGTGCATGGCTTTGTGGCGCTTTTGCTCGGTTGGGCGATTCACTACCAGCTGGCCGTTTTCGGTCGCTACGGTAATGTCGCGGTCCACTGGAACCACCAGGGTGCCTTTAGGGCCCTTCACGGTTACCGTGTTTTCGTTGCTCACTTCAACCTGCACGTTGGCGGGCAGGCTGATAGGCAGTTTACCAATGCGTGACATAGTCTCGTTTTCTTCTCAGATTAGTAGACGTAGCACAGCACTTCGCCGCCCACGTTTTCAGCTTTCGCCTCTTTCTCCGTCATCACACCTTTCGAAGTGGAAAGGATGGCAACACCCAAGCCACTCAGAACCCGGGGCAGGTTTTCTACGTGAGCGTACTGGCGCAAACCTGGCGTGCTTACGCGCTCCAGTTTCGTAATAGCCGGTTGTTTGGTAACCGGGTTGTACTTCAGCGCAATCTTAATCGTGCCTTGTACCGCGGCATCATCAAAACGGTAGCTCTGAATGTAGCCCTTCTTGTAGAGCACCTTCGTGATTTCCTTCTTGATGTTGCTGGCCGGGATTTCCACTACCCGGTGATTTGCCTTGATGGCATTGCGTACCCGGGTCAGGTAGTCAGCAATTGGATCTGTGTTCATGTGACTTAGTAAAAGCGCCACCCTTTTTTAGGGAGCCGCAAAGATATGAAAATTTCGCCGCCGCAGAAACGCGGCAGCGAAATTTTCGTTTAAGACTTCTTGACTCGAATGCGGCCAATGGTTTCTCTCGGCAACCTGCCAAGTACTGTTACCAAAGTAGCTATTGCTACCCGGCAACCCGTCGAACTACCAGCTCGACTTCGTTACGCCGGGGATTTTGCCAGCCAGCGCCATTTCGCGGAAGCGTACCCGGCTGATGCCGAACTTACGCATATAACCACGAGGGCGGCCGTCAATCATGTCCCGGTTGTGCAAACGCACGGGCGAAGCGTCGCGGGGCAGTTTGTCCAGCGCTTCGTAGTCGCCGGCAGCTTTCAGCGCTTTGCGCTTCTCAGCGTAGCGAGCAACCGTAGCGATGCGCTTGCGGGCTCTTGCTTTAGCGGATTCCTTAGCCATTAGTCTTGTTTCTTGGCGTTAGCGAACGGCATCCCGAAAGCTTTGAGGAGCTCGTAGCTCTGCTCATCGTTTTCGGCCGTCGTCACGAAGGTAATGTCCATACCCGAAATCGACTTGATTTTGTCAATCGAAATCTCGGGGAAGATGATTTGCTCTTTCACGCCAAGGGTATAGTTACCCCGGCCGTCGAAGCCTTTGTCGTTGATGCCTTTGAAGTCACGTACGCGGGGCAGGGCCACCGTCAGCAGACGGTCCATGAACTCGTACATCCGCTCCCCACGCAGGGTAACGCGGGCGCCGATGGGCATGCCCTCACGCAGTTTGAAGTTCGAGACCGAACGCTTGGCAATGGTAGCAACGGCTTTCTGACCGGTGATGGTCGTCAGTTCGTCCACCCCGTTGTCAACCAGCTTCTTGTCAGCTACGGCCGCACCAATACCGCGGTTGATGCAGATCTTGGTGATACGTGGTACCTGCATGATGCTCTTGAACTGGAATTTCTCCTGGAGCACCGGCACCACTTCTTTGTTGTATTTCTCTTTGAGTCGAGCCATTGTCGTCGTACCGGGTTAGGCGTTTTTCGAGTCAATTGCCTTCACGTTGCTCACGTGTATGCCAGCTTCGATCTTGGTGATGCCGCCCTGGGGGTTCTTCGCACTGGGTTTGTTGTGCTTGGTCACCAGGTTGAGGCCTTCCACGATAACGCGCTGCGTCGAGCGGTTCACCGACTTGATAACGCCGGATTTGCCTTTCTCGTCGCCAGCAATCACCAGAACGGTGTCGCCAGTTTTCACGTGCAGTTTCGCGGGTGCTGCTTTCGTTTTCGTTGCCATTGCTTAGAGAACTTCAGGAGCCAGCGAAACGATCTTCATGAACTGCTTCTCGCGCAGCTCGCGGGCTACGGGGCCGAAGATGCGGGTACCGCGGGGCTCGTCGTTATTGTTGAGCAGTACGGCGGCGTTGTCGTCGAAACGAATGTAAGAGCCGTCCTTACGACGTACTTCCTTCTTCGTGCGAACCACAACTGCTTTCGATACAGTGCCTTTTTTAGCGTTGCCGGAAGGAATAGCCGACTTGATGGCTACTACAATCTTGTCGCCAACGCTGGCGTATTTCTTGCCCGTGCCACCGAGGACACGAATGCACAGAACTTCTTTGGCGCCGCTATTATCAGCGACGGTCAGACGGGATTCTTGCTGTATCATCTTACTTGGCGCGTTCTACAATTTCTACCAGTCTCCACCGCTTGTTCTTGCTCAGAGGGCGGGTCGACATGATGCGAACCGTATCCCCTTCGCCGCATTCGTTGTTCTCGTCGTGAGCCATGAACTTGGTCGACTTGGTAACGAACTTGCCGTAGATCGGGTGTTTCATTTTGCTTTCCACAATCACCGTGATGGACTTATCCATCTTGGAGGAGGAAACGCGCCCGATGATTTCTTTGCGCAGATTCCGCTCAACGGCGGAGGTAGCCTGCTGTTCTTCGTTGCTTGCCATCGTTAGTTAGCAGTGTTAGTTGCCTGCTCCTTCTCGCGACGGGTGAGCTCGGTCAGCAGACGGGCTACATTCTTGCGGCTTTGCTTCAGGCGAATCGGGTTTTCCAGCGGCGAGATGGCGTGCGCGAAGCGCAACGTCTGGCCGTTGGTCTTTTCGGCGTTGATTTGCTGTTTCAGATCCTCCAGCGAAAGGGCACGGATTTCGGCGTTCTTCATCTTACTTGCTTTCTACGTAGTCGCGACGAACAACAAACTGAGTCCTTACCGGCAGCTTCTGCGCCGCCAGACGCAGCGACTCTTGCGCTACTTCCAGCGAAACGCCGTCCGACTCAAACATGATAGTGCCAGGCTTCACGCAGGCTACCCAATACTCGGGCGAGCCTTTGCCTTTACCCATCCGCACCTCGGCAGGCTTCTTCGTGATTGGCTTGTCGGGGAAAATGCGGATCCATACTTGCCCTTCGCGTTTCATGGCGCGGGTCATGGCAATACGGGCAGCCTCAATTTGGCGAGCCGTAATCCAAGCCACTTCCAACGACTTGATAGCGAACGAACCGAAGTCAATGGAGCTGCCGCGGTAGGCGAGGCCTGTTACGCGACCCTTTTGCATCTTGCGATACTTGGTCCTTTTCGGTTGTAACATGATTTATTGAAATTGAAATTCTGAAGAAAAGAGAGGACTAGCGACGCGGAGCGCCACCGCCTTGGCCGCCACGGTTCTGGCCACCTGGGCCGCCACCGCCACGACGCTGACCACCACCTTGGCCGCCACGGTTATCGCCGCCACCGCGGTTTTCACCACCACGGTCGTTGCGGTCCCGACGCGGGCCACGGTCGCCGCCCCGGTCACCACGCTCACCGCGCGGGCCACGGTCGCTACCACCACGGGTGTCGTTGCCTTGGTTGGCAGGAACTTGGTTGGGCGACAGGTCGGGCTTGCCGAATACTTCACCGCGCATGATCCACACTTTGATGCCGATCTTGCCATACACGGTCTGAGCTTCCGACAGTGCATAGTCAATGTCAGCGCGCAGGGTGTGCAGCGGGGTGCGGCCTTCTTTGTATTGCTCGGAACGGGCAATTTCAGCACCACCCAAACGGCCACCGCACTGAATCTTGATGCCTTCGGCACCCACGCGGATAGCAGCCTGAATGGACATCTTCATGGCGCGGCGGAACGAAATACGGGCCTGCAGCTGCTGAGCGATGCTCTCACCTACCAGCTTGGCGTCGAGTTCTGGACGCTTGATTTCGAAGATGTTGATCTGAACGTCTTTGCTGGTAATCTGCTTCAGCTCGTCCTTGATCTTATCAACCTCGGCGCCACCTTTACCAATTACCACACCCGGACGAGCCGTGTTGATGGTGATGGTGATGCGCTTCAGCGTACGCTCGATCACGATGCGGCTAATGCCACCCTTCGGGATACGAGCCATGATGTATTTGCGGATCTTTTCGTCCTCCACCAGCTTGTCGGCAAAGTCCTTGCCGCCGTACCAGTTCGAGTCCCATCCTTTAATGACGCCCAGACGGAAGCCAACCGGATTTACTTTCTGTCCCATAGTGCTTATGCGGTGGCTTCTGCCGTGGTTTCAGTGGATTTCTTAGCCAAGCTGCGACGAGTCTTCGGCTTGGCTTCAACGCTTGCTTCGGTGGGTTTCGTTTCAGCAGCTTGCTTGGTAGCAGCTTTGCTGCCCAGGCGCTCTACTTTCGAATCGATCACCAGCGTCACGTGGTTGCTGCGCTTGCGGATGCGGTGGCCACGGCCCTGGGGGGCGGGGCGCAGACGCTTCAGCTGGCGGCCTTCGTCCACGAAGATAGCCTTGATGTATAGGTTCGCTTCTTCAATGCGCTCATCCTCGTTTTTCTGCTGCCAGTTGGCCAGAGCCGACAGGAGCAGTTTCTCGATTCTGGCGGCGCCCGAGTTAGCCTCGAACTTCAGCAGGCCCAGCGCGCGGGTCACTTTCTGACCACGAACCATGTCGGCCACCAAGCGCATTTTGCGCGGCGAGGTGGGGACGTTGCGGAGTTTAGCGGTTGCTTCCATGATTAGCGCTTGCCTTTATCTTTCTTGGCAATGTGACCACGGAAGTTGCGGGTCGGAGCAAACTCACCGAGTTTGTGTCCTACCATATTCTCCGTCACATAAACCGGGATGAACTTATTGCCGTTGTGAACGGCGAAGGTGTGGCCAACGAAATCCGGGGAAATCATCGAGCGGCGCGACCAGGTCTTCACCACCGACTTCTTGCCGGACTCATCCATTGCCGTTACTTTCTTCTCGAGCCGAAAGTCAATGTACGGCCCTTTTTTTAGTGAACGTGCCATTGCTTACTTCTTGCCTTTGCGGTTAACGATGAGCTGCTCGGAGTACTTGTTCTTGTTGCGGGTCTTCTGACCTTTAGCGAAGATGCCGTTACGGCTGCGGGGGTGACCACCCGACGACTTACCTTCACCACCACCCATTGGGTGATCCACTGGGTTCATAGCAACACCACGAACGCGCGGACGACGACCCAACCAACGGTTACGACCGGCTTTGCCGAGGCGTACGTTCATGTGGTCACCATTCGAAACGGTGCCAACCGTGGCCATGCAGGTAACGAGTACCATGCGCATCTCACCGGAGGGCAACTTCAACGTGGCGTATTTGTCTTCGCGGGCTACCAACTGAGCATAAGTGCCAGCCGAACGGGCCATAGCGGCGCCATTGCCGGGCATCAACTCAATGTTATGCACAATGGTACCCAGCGGAATTTCGCGCAGTGGCAGGGCGTTGCCCACTTCCGGTGCTACACCCGAGCCAGCTACTACCGTGGCTCCTACTTCCAAACCAGCGGGCGCAATGATGTAGCGCTTTTCGCCGTCGGCGTACTGAAGCAGGGCAATGCGGGCCGTGCGGTTGGGATCGTACTCAATCGTCTTCACCGTGGCGGGCACTACGGCCTTGTCACGTTTGAAGTCGATGATACGATACTTGGCTTTGTGACCACCGCCGATGTAGCGGTTGGACATTTTACCAGAGTTGTTGCGGCCACCGGAGTTTTTCATGGGTGCCAACAGCGACTTCTCCGGCGTCGACGTCGTGATCTCGTCGAAGGCCGGGGCGATACGGAAGCGCTGACCCGGTGATGTTGGTCTTAGTTTTTTGAGTGCCATTACTCTTGCTTAGGAAATATTCTTTTGCAGAAAGAGGCGCAGCTTAGATGCCGCTATAGAAGTCGATGATATCGCCTTCCTTCACGGTCACGATGGCTTTCTTGCCATGCGCGCGGCGGCCCGATACCGAACCACCTTTCGTGAACTTGGACTTCACTTTGCCGTTGGTGCGGATCGTGCTGATGCCCGTTACCGTCACGCTATACGCCTGCTCGATGTCCTTCTTGATCTGAACCTTGTTGGCGGTACGCTCCACTTCGAAAACGTACTGGCCTTTTTCATTCAGGCCCGTGGCCTTTTCGGTCACGATGGGTTTTTTCAGCGTGCTCATTATTCAGCGGAGGTATAAAGTTGTTCCAACGACTTCAGGCCATCCTCCGACAGCAACAGCGTGTCGGTGTTCAGCAGATCGTGCGTGTTGAGTGCTACGGGCGTAGCAACAGTCACTTTCTGAATGTTGCGGGCCGACAGCACCACGTTCTTGTCTACTTCGCCGGTCACCAGCAGAGTCTTCTTGCCGTTGTTGAGCTTCAGACCAGTCAGGATACTCAGGAAGTCTTTCGTCTTCGGGGCCGACAGTGTGATGTTCTCTACGAGAGCCACTTTACCGTCTTTAGCGAGGGTCGACAAAGCCGACAGACGAGCAAGGCGCTTGGTTTTTTTGTTCAGCTTGAAGCCGTAATCGCGGGGCTGAGGACCGAATATGCGGCCACCACCTACGAATACACCCGACTTCATCGAGCCAGCACGAGCACCGCCCGTACCTTTTTGCTTCTTCAGTTTCTTGGTGGTGCCGTGCACTTCGTTGCGCTGCTTCGACTTGTGCGTGCCCTGGCGCTGGTTGGCCAAGTACTGCTTTACGTCGAGGTACATCACGTGCTCGTTCGGCTCCAGACCGAAGATGGCGTCAGACAGGGTAACCTTGCGGCCGGTGTCTTCGCCCTTGATGTTATATACTGACAGTTCCATTTGCTAGGTTATTTTTCCAGGACCACGAAAGAGTTCTTGGCACCGGGAACCGAGCCGCTCACCAGGATGAGGTTCTTGTCGGCTACAATGCGCATCACCTTCAGGTTCTGCACTTTCACCCGGTCGTTGCCCATGCGGCCACCCATGCGCATTCCTTTGAACACGCGCGAAGGCCAGGAGCAGGCACCAATAGAACCGGGGTGACGCAGGCGGTTGTGCTGGCCGTGAGTTTGGCCGCCAACACCAGCGAAGTTGTAGCGTTTCACAACGCCCTGGAAACCTTTACCTTTTGAGGTACCTACCACGTCCACGAACTCGCCTTCCTCGAAGAGGGTAGCGTTGATTTCGCTGCCAGCGGTGTAATTGGCTACCTCGTCGGTACGGAACTCAACGAGTTTTTTCTTGGGAGTGGTACCGGCTTTGGCGAAGTGACCAGCAAGTGCTTTGGTCGTGTTCTTCGCTTTTTTCTCGCCGTACCCGAGCTGGATGGCCGTGTAGCCGTCCGTCTCAATGGTCTTAACCTGCGTCACTACGCACGGACCCGCCTCGATGAGCGTGCAGGGAATGTTTTTCCCGTCCGGAGTGAAGAGGCTTGTCATACCGATTTTTTTACCGATGATGCCAGGCATTCTGTTTGGGTTTAGTAAAAGACGCACAAGAAAACGCCCGAGTGGCGTTTTCGTAATGGGAGTGCAAAGCTAGGGAATTGTTATGTTATATTCTAGCCACCCTTCCAAATATTTTCAGTGTCACCACTTTAGCTCCTTTATGTAGGTGACCCTGCTATTGGTCCCACTCCTACCCTTTACCGTCGCTAACTCGAATTTGAATACTTGGAAACGAAAACACCCCACCGGCTCCGTAGAACCAGTGGGGTGTTTCATTAGCTAAGCAGGGAAATCAGTCCTCAGACTTTGATTTCTACGTCAACACCGCTTGGCAGTTCCAGCTTCATCAGGGCATCTACTGTCTTCGACGAAGTCGAGTAGATATCCACGAGGCGCTTGTAAGTGCAAAGCTGGAATTGCTCCCGGCTCTTCTTGTTCACGTGGGGCGAACGGAGCACGGTAAACTTCTCCTTGTTGGTGGGCAGGGGAATAGGGCCGCTCACGATAGCACCCGTAGCCTTCACCGCCTTCACGATCTTCTCCGACGATTTGTCCACCAAGTTGTGGTCGTAGGATTTGAGTTTGATGCGAATTTTCTGGTTCATGTCTCTTTTGAATGAAAGCGGTATTAGCGGATGGCGTTACCTTTTTGCTTAGCAATGATGCCTTCAGCAAGATTGGTCGGTACCTGATCGTAGTGCGAAAAGGTCAGCGAAGCCGAAGCACGACCTGAAGAGATAGTGCGCAACGTGGTAACGTAGCCGAACAGCTCCGACAGCGGAACGTCAGCCTTGATTACGTTGGCGCCACCTTTCGTATCCATGCCCTTCATGATACCACGACGACGGTTCAAGTCACCCGTTACGGAACCGGTGTACTCGTCCGGCGAAACTACTTCCACCGCCATGATGGGCTCGAGCAGTTTCGGACCAGCTTGCTTGCCGGCTTCGCGGAAGCCACCACGTGCGGCGAGTTCGAACGACAGAGCGTCCGAGTCAACATCGTGGTAGGAACCGAAGAACAGACGCACGCGCATACCCTCAATGGGGAAGCCTGCTAGCGGACCGTTCTTCATGGCTTCTTCGAAACCTTTCTGAACTGGAGCGATGAATTCGCGGGGGATAACACCACCGCTGATGTCGTTCACGAACTCCAAACCGGGCTTCTCTGGATCGGTCAGCTTCGGGCCGAGTTCGAATACGATGTCGCCGAATTTACCACGACCACCGGTTTGCTTCTTGTAGGTTTCGCGGTGCTCAACCGTTTTGGTCAAGATCTCCTTATAAGCTACCTGCGGAGCACCCTGGTTGATTTCCACCTTGAACTCCCGACGCATACGGTCGATGATGATTTCGAGGTGAAGCTCGCCCATGCCTTTCAGTACGGTCTGGCCCGTTTCGGGGTCCGTCTGTACTACCAGCGTAGGATCTTCTTCCACGAGCTTGGCGATAGCCATACCCATCTTATCCACGTCAGCCTGAGTTTTGGGCTCAATAGCGTAGCCGATAACGGGCTCGGGGAACGACATCGATTCCAGTACCACGCGCGACTTCTCGTCGGTCAGCGTGTCACCCGTTTTGATGTCTTTGAAACCCACGCCGGCGGCAATGTCACCAGCTTGGATTTTGTCGATGGGGTTCTGCTTGTTGGAGTGCATCTGCATGAGGCGCGAGATACGCTCCTTCTTGTTCGTGCGGTTGTTGTGCACGTACGAGCCAGCATCAAGCACCCCGCTGTAGCAGCGGAAGAAGCACAGACGACCAACGAAGGGGTCAGTGGCAATTTTGAACGCTAGCGCGGTGAAGGGCTCGCTGTTGTCGGGGTGACGCTCTACTTCCTCACCGGTGTCGGGGTTGGTACCGATAACGGCGGGCATGTCCAGCGGCGAAGGCAGGTAGGCCATAACGGCATCCAGCATCGACTGCACACCTTTGTTCTTGAAGGCCGAGCCGCACATCACCGGCGAGAACTTCATGTCGATAACCGCTTTGCGGATTACCGTCATCATTTCCTCACGCGTGATGCTGTCTGGGTCGTCGAAGAACTTCTCCATCAGCGTGTCGTCGTATTCGGCAACACTTTCCACGAGCTTCTCACGCCACTCGGCTACCGTTTCCACGAGGTCTTCGGGAACTGGGATTTCCTTGTAGGTTTTGCCCTGAGTTTCGTCGTCCCACACGATGGCTTTGCCCGTGAGCAGGTCAACTACGCCTTTGAAGGTATCTTCAGCGCCGATTGGGATTTGCAGCGGCACGGGGTTAGCGCCGAGCTTGTCCTTGATCTCGTTTACGGCCTTGAAGAAGTCGGCACCGGCACGGTCCATCTTGTTGACGAAGCAGATGCGGGGCACTTTGTATTTGTCAGCCTGGCGCCATACGGTCTCCGACTGCGGCTCCACGCCCGATACGGCGCAGAACAGAGCTACTGCTCCATCGAGCACGCGCAACGAGCGCTCCACCTCTACGGTGAAGTCTACGTGGCCCGGAGTGTCAATCAGGTTGATTTTGTATTGCTTGGTTTCCGGAGTTGGCTCACCTTGTACGGTGGGGTAGTTCCAGAACGTGGTAGTAGCAGCCGAAGTGATGGTGATACCACGCTCCTGCTCCTGCTCCATCCAGTCCATCGTGGCGGCACCTTCGTGCACCTCCCCGATTTTGTGGGTCTTACCGGTATAATAGAGAATGCGCTCCGAAGTCGTGGTCTTACCGGCGTCGATGTGCGCCATAATCCCGATGTTCCGGAGGTATTGCAGGTCTTTGTTAACAGCCATGTCGTTGTTGGTGATTAGGTAATCAAGTGATTAGGTGACGAGGTAAGCAGTGAACAACGAAACGCTCACTTCATTACCTGATCACCTAATCACCTAATCACGCACTTAGAAGCGGAAGTGCGAGAAGGCTTTGTTGGCTTCCGCCATCCGGTGGGTGTCGTCTTTCTTTTTGACGGCAGCACCTTCGCCTTTGGCGGCCGCGATGATTTCGCCGGCCAGCTTGTCTTTCATGGTCTTCTCACCACGACGACGAGCATATTGAATCAACCACTTCGAGCCTACGGCGATACGACGGTCGGGGCGAACTTCGATCGGCACCTGGAAGGTAGCACCACCTACGCGGCGGCTCTTCACTTCTACGGTCGGCATCACGTTGTTCAGGGCTTTGCGCCACATTTCCACGCCGCTTTCTTTGGTGCGCTGCTCAACAAGCTCGCAGGCGTCGTAGAAAATAGTGTAGGCAAGGTTTTTCTTCCCGTCGTACATCATGTAGTTGACGAAACGGGTTACGAGCGTCTCCTTGTATTTAGGATCGGGCAGGAGGATGCGCTTCTTTGGTTTTGACTTTCTCATGGGTGTAGAAATGAGCGGGTGCAGGGGGAAGTGGGATAAGAACCATGTGCTATCCAGCACTTCGCACTACCTCACTCGTATCAGTTACTTTTTCTTGCCGGGTGCTGGTTTGCCACCTTTACCAGCTGCGGGAGCTTGGCCGGGCTTCGGACGCTTAGCGCCATATTTGGAGCGGCGCTGCAAACGGCCGTTTACACCGGCGGTGTCAAGAGCACCACGAATGATGTGGTAACGCACACCGGGAAGGTCTTTCACGCGGCCACCACGAATCAGCACGATGCTGTGCTCCTGCAGGTTGTGGCCTTCACCGGGGATGTAGGCGTTAACTTCTTTGCCGTTGGTGAGGCGCACACGGGCTACTTTACGCATAGCCGAGTTCGGCTTCTTAGGCGTGGTAGTGTACACACGGGTGCAAACGCCACGGCGCTGCGGGCACGAATCAAGAGCCGGCGACTTCGACTTCGTCGTCAGCTTCTCGCGGCCTTTTCGTACTAACTGGTTGATGGTAGGCATTTACGGAATGGTTTATCAAGGAGGGTTCTCTCCCAAAAATTAGGCTTGCAAAGGTATAGAAGTCAAGTTGAAATAGCAAACGGGTTGAAATAGTTAATTTTAGGTCAACATACCTCTTCTATACAGGGTGTTTTCTTGAGTCCTAAAGCAACTCTTTACCGGCAGCTTTTATCATTTTGCAATAGGTCAATAACCAGCAATACATGGTTGATACTGCCTCTCATCGCATCGTTGAGGAAGCTCTGAGTCGCCGCTGATGCGGCTCCAAAAAAAAGCGGCTTCTATCAATAAGATAGAAGCCGCTGCCATATATAAGAAGTTAGTTGCTTACGCCTCTCCTACTTTGCCACCAAACCCCATAGGATACATGGGCGCGTCGTTCTGCTGCTTGATGGTGCCGTTGAGTTGTTCGTACCGCTCTATGTTCTCAGCCAACGCCGCTTGCAGGCGCTTAGCGTGTTCAGGAGTGAGAATGATGCGGGATTTCACCTTGGCTTTTGGCACACCGGGCATCAAGCGAATGAAGTCAATTATGAATTCGCTGCTGCTGTGCGCAATCATAGCGAGGTTAGCGTACTCACCCTCCGCTATATCTTCCGACAATTCAATGCTGATGGCATTCGGATCGTTGAGGGCATTGGGGTCCTGAGGCTGCGGGGTATCGGCGTCGGGCTGGTGTTGATGGGGCATTCGGTTGGTTGGTAAAAGGTGTTGTTTCTTTCTAGGTTTTACGCGGAGAAGCCCTTGTCGACTTTTCTGGTTCAGTAGCTCTTTGCATTTGCATTTTCGGCAATGGTCATGCGACTAGCTAAATGCGTTCTGCTTCTACGCAAGAGCTTAAATCACTCTTCGCACCTCCAAGCTACCAAAAAAGAAAAAGCCGACCGGATTTCTCCGACCGGCTTCTCCTATTCAATCACTCTATAAGCTTACTCCGACACCGACTCGCGGCGCGAAGCACGGGCCGGACGCTTGGCTGGCGCTACCGTGTCGTCGGCTTTCGGCGCTTGCAGCGCCTCCAACTCCTCTTTCGAACCGACGACCTGACGCGTGTACTCGCGCAGACCCGTACCGGCCGGAATGAGGTGACCAACGATTACGTTTTCCTTCAAACCCAGCAGTTCGTCGGCTTTGCCACGGATGGCAGCTTCCGACAGCACCTTGGTCGTCTCCTGGAAGGATGCGGCCGAGATGAACGACTGCGTACCGAGCGAAGCTTGCGTGATACCCTGCAATGTGGGCCGCGAAACGGATGGCTGCGCGTCGCGCACTTCCACAAGGGCCAAGTCGCGGCGGCGCAGGCTGCTGTTCTCGTCGCGTAGGCGGCGAGCCGTCACAATCTGGCCGGGCTTCAGGGTGGTCGAGTCACCGGCATTCGTTACCACCTTCATGTCGATGATGGTATCGTTTTCTTCCATGAACAGGATCTTGTCGATTACCTGGTGCTCAAGGAAAGTCGTGTCGCCGGCATCCAGAATCACAACTTTCTGCATCATCTGGCGCACTACCACCTCAATGTGCTTGTCGTTGATTTTCACACCCTGCAAGCGGTACACTTCCTGAATCTCGTTCACGAGGTACTCCTGCACCGCGCCCGGACCCTGAATGTTCAGGATATCGGTTGGGGTGATGGCTCCATCGGAAAGCGGCGCCCCGGCCCGGATGAAGTCGTTGTCCTGCACGAGAATGTGCTTGGACAGCGGCACCATGTATTTCTTCTTCACGCCGTCTTTCGACTCGACGAAGATTTCCCGGTTACCACGCTTCACGGTACCATAGGTTACCACACCATCGATTTCCGACACAACAGCCGGGTTCGAGGGGTTACGGGCTTCGAAGAGTTCTGTAACGCGGGGCAGACCACCGGTGATATCACGAGTTTTACCCACGGCACGCGGAATCTTGGCTAGGATATGACCAGCCTTGATTTTCTCGCCGTTCTCAACGCTCAAGTGCGAGCCGACCGGAATGCTGTACGCCTTCTGGCCTTCTACGTCACCTTTCTTGCCGGGACGCACGATGATGGCCGGGTTCTGATCCTTGGCCTTCGATTCGATAATCACCTTCTCGCGGTGACCAGTCTGCTCATCCGACTCCTCACGGTAAGTGATGCCTTCCGTGATAGCGTCGTACTGAACGGTACCATCGAACTCGGCCAGAATAACGGCGTTGTACGGGTCCCAGTTGTTGAGCTCTTGGCCTTTCTCCACCTCTTGGCCTTCTTCGACCATCAGGAAGGAACCGTAAGGAACGTGGTTCGAGATAAACACCTTGCCAGTGCCCTTCTCTACAATACGAATCTCACCGGAACGGCCCATCACTACTTTCACTGGCTCGCCATCAGGGTTAGCGGTTTCCACAGTGCGGATGTCTTCGAACTCAACAACACCGGCAAACTTGGCTTTGATGCTAGCTTCCACGGCAATGTTGGAAGCCGTACCACCTACGTGGAAGGTGCGCAGCGTGAGCTGAGTGCCCGGCTCACCGATAGATTGAGCGGCAATTACACCTACCGCTTCGCCCTTCTGGACCATGCGGCCCGACGACAGATTACGGCCGTAGCACTTGGCGCAGATACCACGCTTCGATTCGCAGGTCAGTACCGAGCGGATTTCCACCGACTCTATGCTGGTAGCATCTATGCGGCGCGTAACATCTTCCGTGATTTCCTCACCAGCGGTAAGGATTACCTCGTCGGTCAGCGGATCGAGGATGTCGTGTACGGCTACGCGGCCCAGGATACGCTCGGCCAGCGGCTCTACTACGTCCTCGTTGTCTTTCAGCGCGAAGGTTTCGATACCTCGCAGCGTACCACAGTCGTTTTCATTTACGATAACATCCTGCGACACGTCTACCAGACGACGGGTCAGATAACCGGCGTCAGCCGTTTTCAGAGCGGTGTCGGCCAGACCTTTACGGGCACCGTGCGTCGAGATGAAGTACTCGATTACGTCCAGACCTTCTTTGAAGTTAGACAGAATCGGGTTTTCGATAATCTCGCCCACCGAGCCTTGCAGCGACTTCTGCGGCTTAGCCATCAGACCCCGCATACCGCCGAGCTGACGGATCTGCTCCCGCGAACCACGGGCACCGGAGTGCATCATCATGTAAATCGAGTTGAAGCCTTGGTTCTCCTTTTCGAGGCGACCCATAAGGGTTTCAGTGATTTGGTTGTTGATGCGGGTCCAGATGTCGATAACCTGGTTGTAACGCTCGTTGTCGGTAATCAGACCCATCTGGTAGTTCTGCGTTACGGCAGCTACGTCGGCCTGTGCCTGCGCTACGAGGGCGTCCTTCTCTTTCGGGATGTTGATGTCGCCCAGACCCATCGACAGACCACCTTTGTAAGCCGACTGGAAACCCAGCGTCTTGATGTCGTCGAGGAACTGCGCCGTACGAGCCATGCCCGTGCGCTTGAACACCATAGAAATAATCTGCTGCAGCTTTTTCTTCGTCAGCAGCTCATCCACGAAACCTACTTCTTCCGGCACGAGCTGGTTGAAGAGCACTCGGCCAGCAACCGTCTCGATGATCTTCGTCACGAGGTTATCTTCCTCGTCGCGAATCTTCGTGCGCACCTTAATATAGGCGTGCTTCGAAAGCTGACCTTCGTTGATGGCAATTACCACCTCCTCATCGGAGTAGAACATGCGGCCTTCGCCTTGGATCTTCTCGTCGTCGGTGCTGCGCTTGCCTTTGGTTACGTAGTACAGACCCAGAACCATGTCCTGCGACGGTACCGCGATGGGCGCGCCGTTGGCGGGGTTCAAGATGTTGTGCGAAGCCAGCATGAGCATGGAAGCTTCCAGAATAGCGGCCGGTCCGAGCGGAACGTGCACAGCCATCTGGTCACCGTCAAAGTCAGCGTTGAAGGCGGTACATACCAGCGGATGCAGCTGAATAGCTTTACCCTCGATGAGGCGGGGCTGGAATGCCTGAATACCCAAACGGTGCAGCGTAGGAGCACGGTTCAGCAGGACAGGGTGGCCCTTCAGCACGTTCTCCAGAATGTCCCATACCACGGCGTCCTTGCGGTCCACGATTTTCTTGGCCGACTTCACCGTCTTCACAATGCCGCGCTCGATGAGCTTGCGGATGATGAACGGCTTGAACAGTTCGGCAGCCATGTTCTTGGGCAGACCGCACTCGTGCAGCTTCAGCTCCGGACCTACTACAATAACCGAACGGCCCGAATAGTCGACGCGCTTACCGAGTAGGTTCTGACGGAAGCGGCCCTGCTTGCCTTTCAGCATATCGGACAGCGACTTCAGCGCCCGGTTACCCTCAGCTCGCACAGCATTTACTTTCCGCGAGTTGTCGAAGAGCGAGTCTACGGCTTCTTGCAACATGCGCTTCTCGTTCCGCAGAATCACCTCGGGCGCTTTGATTTCGATCAGGCGCTTGAGGCGGTTGTTACGGATAATAACGCGACGGTACAGGTCGTTCAAGTCGGAAGTGGCGAAACGGCCACCATCCAACGGCACGAGGGGGCGCAGTTCCGGCGGAATCACTGGCACCATGCGGATCACCATCCACTCGGGCTTGTTCTCGATGCGAGTAGCGGCGTCGCGGAAAGCTTCCACTACGCGCAGACGCTTTAGGGCTTCCGCTTTACGCTGCTGCGACGTCTCGTGCGCGGCAGAGTCACGCAGCGAGTACGACAACTCATCGAGGTTGGTGCGCTCCAGCAGGAGTTGCAGCGCATCAGCTCCCATGCGAGCAATGAATTTATTTGGGTCCTCGTTCGGCAACATCTGGTTCTCCCGGGGGAGCTTGTCGATGATGTCGAGGTACTCGTCTTCGGTCAGGAAGTCGAGTTGCTGCACGCCTTCTTCGGCGAGCACACCCGGCTGCACTACTACGTAGCGCTCATAATAGATAATCTGATCGAGCTTCTTGGTGGGCAGGCCCAGCAGGTAGCCGATTTTGTTTGGCAGGGACTTAAAGTACCAGATGTGCGCAACGGGCACCACCAGTTCGATGTGGCCCATCCGCTCCCGACGTACTTTCTTCTCGGTCACCTCTACGCCGCAACGGTCGCAGATAATGCCTTTGTACCGGATGCGCTTGTATTTGCCGCAGTGGCATTCCCAGTCCTTTACGGGACCGAAAATCCGCTCGCAGAACAAGCCGCCCATTTCGGGCTTGTACGTCCGGTAGTTGATCGTCTCGGGCTTCACTACCTCTCCGTTCGACCGTTCCAAGATGGATTCGGGCGAGGCCAGCGAAATAGTGACTTTTGAGAAGTCCTGTACCAGTTTTTTGTTTTTTGCAAACGCCATGTGGGGGAGCTGTTGTTAGCTGTTGGCTTTGTGGGCTGCTTCAGATGATCGGCTCTTCTTAAGAGGAGTCCGAAAAACCAAAACAGTTCGACTCTGATAAAAGTGCTCTGTAGACCGGATAGGTACGTCGTACAGCAGGTTTTATTAGGTCTTAAGAAAAGGCGGTTTGTCTTTCAATACATGCAAACCTTGTTGCGGCCCGATGCTACCGGAAATTACTGCCGTTCTGACCTATCTCGAAACGGCTCCGGCGGCTACTGTTACCAGCTATTCTGGCCGCGAACTTCACTCATTGAGTGAGTAGCCGCCAACACCGCAGTGCCGACAGCTACTCATCCATAAAACTTAGTCAAGCGTGATTTCCAGGGCCAGACCACGTAGCTCGTGAATGAGTACGTTGAACGACTCGGGGATATTCGGCTTAGGCAGCACATCACCTTTTACAATGGCTTCGTACGCTTTGGCACGGCCTACCACGTCATCCGACTTCACCGTCAGGATTTCCTGGAGCACGTTGGAAGCACCGAAGGCCTCAAGAGCCCACACTTCCATTTCGCCGAAGCGCTGACCACCAAACTGCGCTTTACCACCCAGCGGCTGCTGCGTGATGAGCGAGTACGGCCCGATGGAGCGAGCGTGCATCTTGTCATCGACAAGGTGACCCAGCTTCAGCATGTAAATCACACCTACAGTCACTGGCTGGTCGAAACGCTGACCAGTCAGGCCGTCGTGCAAGTAAGCCCGGCCGAAGTGCGGCAGACCAGCTTCCGCCAGTTCCTTCGATACTTCCTCTTCGGTAGCACCATCGAAAATGGGGGTAGCGTAGGTGCGTCCCAGCTTGAGGCCAGCCCAACCAAGTACCGTTTCATAAATCTGACCGATGTTCATGCGGCTCGGTACACCCAGCGGGTTGAGCACGATGTCCATGGGCGTGCCGTCGGGCAGGAAAGGCATATCCTCATCGCGCACGATGCGGGCTACCACCCCTTTGTTACCGTGACGACCAGCCATTTTATCACCCACCTTCAGCTTACGCTTCTTGGCGATGTATACTTTGGCTAGCTGCACGATGCCAGCGGGCAATTCGTCGCCTACTTCCAACGTGAAACGGTCACGCTTGAAGCGGGCCGTAATGGTGTTGCGCTTCTTGGCGTAGTTCTTCACTAGGTCGAGCACCATGCCATTCACGCGGGCGTCAGCCGTCCAGCCTTCCAGCACGAGGTCCTTGAACATGTTCACCTCCTCGGGCACGGCGTAGTTGCTCTCGTCCTTGTAGGGGTTCTTCTCGGGGAAGAGATTCTCAGCAATGTTCTTCTTGCCGAACTTCACGCCCTTCGAGATGATTTCGTCGCCGAACTTGTGCTTCACGCCCTGAGAAGTCTTGCCTTCCAGCAGCTGCACCAGCTTGTCAACCATCACGGCTTTGATGCCACGCAGCTCACGAGCGTACGACTCCTTTAACTCTTCCACTTCCTTCTTCGACTTGGCCCGCAGGTTTTTGTCTTTCTTCGGACGCGAGAACAGCTTGGTGCCGATAACTACCCCGTTCAGGGACGGTGGTGCCTTAAGCGAGGCATCTTTCACGTCACCGGCTTTGTCGCCGAAGATGGCGCGGAGCAGCTTCTCCTCCGGGGTCGGATCAGTCTCACCTTTCGGCGTGATCTTACCGATGAGGATGTCGCCTTCACGAACCTCCGCGCCCAGGCGGATGATGCCGTTGTCGTCGAGGTTGCGCACGGCTTCTTCGCTCACGTTCGGAATTTCCGAGGTCAGCTCTTCTTCGCCGCGCTTGGTCTCGCGCACTTCCAGCTCAAACTCCTCGATGTGAATTGAGGTGAAGATGTCATCGCGCACCACTTTCTCCGAGATGACGATGGCATCCTCGAAGTTGTAGCCCTGCCACGGCATGAAGGCCACCTGCATATTGCGGCCCAGGGCCAGCTCGCCTTTGTTGGTGCCGTAGCCTTCGCAGAGGGGTTGTCCTTTGGTTACCCGCTCGCCCTTTTTCACGAGGGGCGTCAGGTTGATGCAAGTATCTTGGTTGGTACGACGGAATTTAATGAGGTCGTACGAAATCTTCTCTGCGTCGAAGCTAACAAGGATGTCATCTTCGGTCAGATCGTACTTCACTACAATCTTGTTGGCGTCCACGTAGTCAATAACCCCGTCGCCCTCGGCTACTACCAAGGTGCGGGAGTCAATAGCCACGCGGCCTTCCAGACCGGTGCCCACAATGGGAGCCTCCGCTTTCAGCAGCGGCACAGCCTGGCGCTGCATGTTCGAGCCCATCAGGGCGCGGTTGGCATCGTCGTGTTCCAGGAACGGAATCAGCGAAGCGGCCACCGACACAATCTGGTTCGGGGCCACGTCCATGTAGCTGTACTCGTCGGGGCCTACCACCGGGAAGTCACCTTCGAAACGGCCTTTCACGAGGTCGTTGATGAAGTTGCCTTGCTCATCGATGCGGGCGTTGGCCTGCGCGATGTGGTGAGTGTCTTCCTCTTCAGCAGTCAGGTACTTCACGTTCTCCGTGGTATCTACCTTGCCGTTTTCCACAGTGCGGTAGGGGGTCTCAATGAAGCCCATCGAGTTAACCCGAGCGTGCACACACAAAGACGAAATCAGGCCGATGTTTGGGCCTTCCGGCGTTTCGATGGTGCACAGACGACCGTAGTGCGTGTAGTGAACGTCACGTACTTCGAAACCAGCGCGCTCCCGCGACAGACCTCCTGGCCCGAGTGCTGATACGCGACGCTTGTGCGTCACCTCAGCCAGCGGGTTGGTTTGGTCCATGAACTGCGAGAGCTGGTTGGTGCCAAAGAACGAGTTGATTACGCTCGACAGCGTCCGGGCGTTGATCAGGTCAACCGGCTTGAAGTCCTCGTTGTCGCGCACGTTCATGCGCTCCTTGATCGTACGCGCCATACGGGCCAGACCCACGCCAAACTGAGCGTAAAGCTGTTCCCCTACCGTGCGCACGCGGCGGTTGCTCAAATGGTCAATGTCATCGACAATGGCCTTCGAGTTAATCAGACCAATCAGGTATTTCACGATGAGAACGATGTCCTCGTTGGTCAGCACGCGGGCGTCCCAGTTCGTGTCAATACCTAGTTTCTTATTAATACGGTAGCGGCCTACGTCTCCGAGGTCGTAGCGCTTGTCCGAGAAAAACAGCTTTTGGATGATGTCGCGGGCGGTTTCTTCGTCGGGAGCTTCCGTGTTACGGAGCTGACGGTAGATTTGCTCCACGGCTTCCTTCTCCGAGTTGGAGTTGTCCTTCTGCAGCGTGTTGTAAATGATTGCGTAGTCGGCAATATTCACGTTCTCGCGGTGCAGAATCACCGACTTGGCCCCGGCGTTCAGGATCACGTCGATATCTTCCTCCTCGATGGTAGAGTCGCGCTCCAGCAACACCTCGTTACGGTCAATGGATACCACTTCACCAGTATCCTCATCCACGAAGTCTTCCGTCCAGGTGCGCAGCACCCGAGCAGCCAACTTGCGGCCGACGGCCTTCTTGAGGTTCTTCTTGTCGGCTTTCACCTCTTCCGACAGCCCGAACAGATCGAGGATGTCTTTGTCGGTACCGTAGCCGATGGCGCGGAGCAGCGTTGTAACCGGGAATTTCTTCTTCCGGTCGATATACGCATACATCACGTTGTTCACGTCCGTGGCAAACTCTATCCACGAGCCTTTGAACGGAATAATACGAGCCGAATAGAGCTTGGTACCGTTGGTATGCTTGCTTTGCGCGAAGAACACGCCCGGCGAGCGGTGCAGCTGCGATACAATAACACGCTCGGCGCCATTGATAACAAAGGAGCCTTTCTCGGTCATGTAGGGAATGTTCCCGAGGAACACTTCCTGCTCAATGGTCTCGAAGTCCTCGTTGTCCGAGTCGTTGCAGACCAAGCGCAGTTTCGCTTTTAGCGGCACCGAGTACGTCAGGCCCCGATCGATGCACTCGTCAACGGAGTATTTCGGTGGGTCAACGTGGTAATCAATGAAGGTCAACACGAAGTTTTCGCGCGAGTCCGAAATCGGAAAGTTCTCGGCGAACACTTTGAAGAGCCCCTCATCGGTCCGGTTCTCGGCAGCCGTTTCCAACTGGAAGAAATCCATGAACGAGCGAACCTGCACGTCTAGGAAATCCGGGTACTCAATAACCTTTTTGATCTTGGCGAAGTTGATCCGCTCGTCAGCAGCTTGCAGCTTTTGCAGCCCTGTCTGTGCTTTCGGTGTAGCCAATGTATGTGGGGTTAGGAAATGGATTACTCAGGAGAACCCAAGTCGCTAGCACGGCTAGCAGCCTGAGGCATGAAGGAAGTTTTTGGCGCACGAAAGCGCAAAGCAGAACCTTGCGCTTCTGGCGTCCGTAGGCACGAAAAGCCGCAAAGCGGCGTGCAAACGAACTTCCGGCTAGTTTGTTGCCTACAAACAGGAAAAGACCTGGCTTAGTTGCCAGGCCTCTCCCAATTTGCTGGTTTTAAGAGCAGGCAGCAGAAGTTACTTAACTTCTACTTCAGCGCCAGCTTCTTCCAGTTGCTTCTTCAGCGACTCAGCTTCGTCCTTGGCTACACCTTCTTTCAAAGGCTTAGGAGCACCGTCAACCAGTTCTTTGGCTTCTTTCAGGCCAAGACCGGTCAGGTCTTTCACCAGCTTCACGACAGCCAGTTTCTGACCACCAGCAGCCTTCAGGATTACGTCGAATGCCGTCTTCTCCTCGGGAGCCTCAGCAGCAGCAGCGCCACCGCCACCAGCTACCATTACGGGAGCAGCAGCAGCAGGCTCAATGCCATACTCATCCTTCAGGATGGTAGCCAGTTCATTTACTTCTTTTACGGTGAGGCTAACAAGCTGCTCAGCGAAGGCTTTCAAATCTGCCATTTCTGTAGATGGTTAAAGAGGGTTGTTGTGTGTATGATTGAAAGTTGAAAAAGATGAGCAGCGGTTAGCCTGCAACCTCTTCTTTTTCGGAAAGCGTTTTGAGGATACCAGCCAGCTTGCTGCCACCGCTCGACAGAGCAGAGATAACATTCTTGGCGGGCGACTGGAGCAGACCGATAACTTCACCGATAAGCTCGTTTTTGCCTTTCAGCGTGCTGAGGCCGCTCAGTTGGTTGGCTCCGATGTAGATGCCAGCGTCCACGTAAGCGCCTTTCAGCGCGGGGCGCGGCTCTACGTTCTTGCCGTAGTTCTGCGCCTTGTAGAAGTCCTGAAGCAGTTTAGCGGGAGCATTGCCCGACTCTTTCGAGAACAGGATGCCCGACTGGCCTTTCAGGGCCGCGTCCATTTCCGAAGTGTCGCCACCAAGAGTGTCGAGTGCCTTACGGATGAACGTGTTCTTGTAGACCTTGAACTCCATGCCGCGGTTGAAGCACAGGCGACGGAATTCGTTGATTTTCGCCACCGACATCCCCGAAGCATCGGCAATGTAGAACGCGTTGTGCGATTGAAACTTCTCGCTCAACTCGTCGACGAGGGCTTGTTTTTCTTCCCGGATCATATCGTCGTGTTGATTAAAACTTAAGCGGAAGTTACCGTGGTATCAACCGGAACGGCGGGCGACATCGTGCTCGACAGCGTGATGCTCTTGATGTAAGTTCCTTTGGCCGAAGAAGGCTTCAGGCGCTGGAGCGTCTGGATTACTTCGATGGCATTTTCAGCGAGCTTCTGCTCGTCGAAAGAAACTTTGCCAACCGAGCAGTGGATGATGCCAGTCTTATCAACTTTGAAGTCGATTTTACCAGCCTTCACTTCCTGTACTGCCTTGGCTACATCAGTCGTAACGGTGCCCGACTTCGGGTTCGGCATCAGGCCGCGAGGACCAAGTACCCGACCCAGACGACCAACTTTAGCCATCACAGACGGCATCGTGATGATAACGTCGATGTCAGTCCAACCCTTTTCGATCTTGGCAATGTAGTCGTCCAGACCAACGTAGTCAGCACCAGCTGCGGTAGCTTCGGCTTCTTTGTCGGCGGTAACGAGGGCCAGTACGCGAACGGTTTTGCCGGTACCGTGGGGCAGCGTGGCGACGCCACGCACCATCTGGTCGGCTTTGCGGGGGTCAACGCCCAGACGAACGTCGATGTCTACGGAAGCGTCAAACTTGGTATAGGTGATGTCCTTTACCACTTTGGCGGCGTCCAGTAGGTTGCGAACTTCGCTTAGGTCATGTTTGGCAAGGGCATCCTTGCGCTTTCTGCTAATCTTTGCCATGTCTCTTCTCCGTCGTTAGATTAAGCTGCAAAAGGAGAAGTACCGGAGATGGTGATACCCATGCTACGGGCCGTACCGGCCACCTGTAACATAGCCGACTCCACCTTGAAGGCGTTCAGGTCGGGCATCTTCGTCTCGGCAATGGTGCGCACCTGGTCCCATGTTACCGAACCAACCTTGTTCCGGTTGGGCTCTTTCGAGCCGCTCTGAAGCTTGGCAGCATCCATAAGCAGTACCGGCACTGGTGGAGTCTTCACCGCGAAGTCAAACGACTTGTCGGTGTACATGGTGATGAGTACAGGACAAACTTGGCCGGCCTTATCCTGGGTCCGCGCATTGAACTGCTTGCAGAACTCCATGATGTTAAGGCCTTTGCTACCAAGTGCAGGTCCAACCGGTGGCGCGGGGTTCGCGGCACCTCCCTTTATCTGAAGCTTCAGATAACCTCTAATTTCCTTGGCCATTTGGTTTGAAAGGCTTCGGACGACGCGACGTAACCCGCACCATCCTCAGTTATATTACTTGCTCCGTGTGGAAGCCCCGCCGGCCCGGAGCCGATAACCGACGACGTTTTCTGGTAGAGAGCTTAGAAGTGAGAACTGAGAGGTTAGATGTGAATGGTCTAACTTCTCAGTTCTCACTTCTAAGCTCTCTGTTATGATTCTTTCTCGACCTGCGTGTAGCTCAACTCCATGGGAGTGCTACGGCCGAATATTTTAACGATGACGTTGAGCTTCTTGCGCTCCTCGAAAACCTCGGATACGGTGCCTAGCATACCAGCAAAACCACCGTCCACGATTTTCACCAACTCACCAGCAACGAACGGCGTCTCTAGAGTAGCCGTTTGCTCTTCTGCTTCGTCTACGATGCCCAGGATGTTGTTCACCTCTGACAAGCGTAATGGAATGGGCTTAGTATTAGCTGCCTTTCCCTCTTTGTCGCTCAGGAAACCGAGAACACCAGGCGTGCTGGTGATGATGTGGTCTACTTCGCCGTGCGACAAGTCAGCGTGGATGATGATGTAGCCAGGGTACAAGTTACGCTCTCGCACGCGCTTTTTGCCGTTGCGCATCTCGTATACCTTCTCCGCCGGAATCAGCACCTGCGGCACCAGGTCCGACAGGCCATGACGGCCAATTTCGGTTTCGAGGTAGGTTTTGGCCTTCTTCTCTTGTCCGCTCACGGAACGAACAACGTACCACTTCAACTCTCCCATCTTTCGCTATCGATTAACGGAACGAGTTGTAGAACGCTTCCAGACCAGTTTTGAATACCACGTCCATCAAGCCTACAACAGCAGCGAATACCAGCGAACCAATAAGCACCAAGCTGGCACTCTTTTGGAGCTCCTCGAAAGAAGGCCACGTTACTTTGTAGCGCATCTCCTCGACGGTGTCGCGGAAGTAGTTCGTCTTTTTATCCATTGTTCGTCGCCTGATAAGTGGCTTCTGATTTCATTCAAGCTGCGTACGCAGCAGCTTGTACTACAGCACGGGCGGAGAGATTCGAACTCCCATCAAAGGTTTTGGAGACCTCTATTCTACCCTTGAACTACGCCCGTGTATGCGTGTCACAGCACCTAGGTACTGGATTGGGACTGCAAATGTATGGAACTCTTCCTACAAAACAAATCCGCCCCCGAAAAAATCGAGGGCGGATTGTATTGATTATCTAGGTCCTAGCAGGAGACTAGTCGGTGATTTCGGTTACCTGACCGGCACCTACCGTACGGCCACCTTCGCGGATAGCGAAACGCAGACCTTTTTCCATAGCTACCGAGTTGATTAGCTCAACCGAGATAGTTACGTTGTCGCCAGGCATTACCATTTCCACGCCTTCGCCCAGCGAGATGATGCCGGTAACGTCGGTGGTGCGGAAATAGAACTGGGGACGGTAGTTGTTGAAGAACGGCGTGTGACGGCCACCTTCTTCTTTCGACAGCACGTACACCTCAGCTTTGAACTTGGTGTGGGGCTTAACCGAGCCGGGCTTGCAGATAACCATACCACGACGGATGGCTTCTTTTTCAATGCCGCGGAGTAGCAGACCTACGTTGTCGCCAGCTTCACCACGGTCGAGGATTTTGCGGAACATCTCAACGCCCGTTACGGTCGACTTGAGGTTTTCAGCACCCATACCGAGGATTTCAACTTGCTCACCCGAGTTGATGATACCACGCTCGATACGGCCGGTTGCTACCGTGCCACGACCCGTGATGGAGAACACGTCTTCTACCGGCATCAGGAAGGGCAGGTCGGTCAGACGAGCAGGAATTGGAATGAAGCTGTCAACAGCGTCCATCAGCTCCTCGATCTTGGGAACCCAGTTAGCGTCGCCGTTCAAGCCACCCAGAGCCGAGCCCTGAATTACCGGAATGTTGTCACCGTCGAAGTCGTAGAACGAGAGCAGTTCGCGGATTTCCATTTCTACAAGCTCGAGCAGCTCGGGGTCATCCACCATGTCCACTTTGTTCATGAACACCACCAGCTGAGGAACACCTACCTGGCGAGCGAGCAGGATGTGCTCACGCGTCTGAGGCATTGGGCCGTCGGTAGCGGCTACTACGAGGATAGCACCGTCCATCTGAGCAGCACCCGTTACCATGTTCTTTACATAGTCAGCGTGACCAGGGCAGTCAACGTGGGCGTAGTGGCGATTTACGGTGGCGTACTCTACGTGAGCGGTGTTGATCGTGATACCGCGCTCTTTTTCTTCGGGAGCGTTGTCGATCGACGAGAAGTCACGCTTAGCGGCCAAACCTTTGTTCGCCAGTACCGTGGTGATAGCAGCAGTCAGGGTGGTTTTGCCGTGGTCGACGTGCCCGATCGTACCGATGTTCACGTGCGGCTTGGAACGATCAAAATTTTCTTTGGCCATTGTAAAAGAGATTAAAAAAACTTGTTGTGAAGAGGGGAAAACGCGACTTGCTTATACTGAAAGAAAGCGAAACACAGCTCCGCTTAGTGAGGACTGCACGTCGCTTTTCTTTTCAGACTGATCCAAACAGAGCAGCCGCGCTGCACCGTCGGTGATATGGGAGCCATTTATGGGATTTGAACCCATGACCTCTTCCTTACCAAGGAAGTGCTCTACCACTGAGCTAAAACGGCTTGTTTGTTTTTGCAAAGCTACAATGAATGCCGGACAGTTCTACAAGGCTGCCGGTTTTCACTGTACTGAGCGGGAGACGAGGTTCGAACCCGCGACCTGCAGCTTGGAAGGCTGCCGCTCTACCAACTGAGCTACTCCCGCGTGTGCGAGCTGCTGAAGCGGCAACATCTTCGCTGCTTCAGTAATTCACAGTGGGGGCGAAAGGACTCGAACCTTTGAACCCGAAGGAGGTGAGTTACAGTCACCCGCAATTGCCGCTATGCGACGCCCCCAGTTTAAGTTTCTCCACCACTCGCAGAGATATTTTCCAATTCAATTGGGCTTTGTAACACCCCCCTGTATCAAATTGAGTTGCAAAATTAGTGGCTTTCTGATGCAAGTCAAGCCGCAGCTTGAAAAACGGTCAATATTTTTTAGTTGAAAGTGCTTCCGAACACCACCTCTCCCACCTAAGCCGCTGAGTACTTTCACCAAACTGCCTTGCCCATCTGGACAAGGCAGTTTCGTCTTTTTTAGTGGCGTGTTTACAAATTATTGCATCAGGGCGTAATAAGCTTTCACTTGCTCGTCTTTTTCCTTGCTGCGTATGTCCTGCATAACGGCTTTGAGAGTCGGCATATTCGTGGCAAGAATGCTTAGGCCTCGATAAGCTCCGAGCCGGACGAAGCTGCTAGGCGCAGTCCGGGCTAGACTTTCTAGCCGCTGAACGCCCTTTTCTCTCTCAATAGGCGGCATCCGCAGCATGAAGGTGGCGAAGTTGGGCAAGTAACTCCGGTATAAATCGGCCTCGCTTATTTCTGGCAGCCGGCGCAAAAACCACTGATACTGCTCAGTGCTTCTACCATTGAGCGAATAGTACGTGGAAATTGCCGTGAGCAGCTCAGGGTTGTTTGTCTCCTGCAGCGCGGCAATCTTCTGTTGCGATTCGGTACTAGGTGATTTAGCTAAGGCTTGAATAGCCGCACTGGCAACTTTATACGAACTGTCGTTGAGAGCGTCGAGGTAGGTACTGGCGTAATTCTCGTTGGGAAAAGTTGTCAGAACAGTTATAGCAGCAGCACGCACTTGGTTTTTCTTGTCGGAGGAAGCCACTTGCTGCAATTCCTTGCGTACAGCGCTACCCTCGGCACCTTTGTAACGGCGCAGCGCCTCTACGGCTGCTTGGCGCACGGGCCAAAAATTATCATTAAGCGCGTTGCGCAGCATGCCGCTTACTGCCAAATCAGCCGTTTTTGTACGAAGCTGGTCAATGGCCTCGTACTTCTGTAAGTAATTGCGGGCGTGGCTGAACTGGTAGAGCAGTTCATCCTGCGTACGTTCCTCTTCTATCTCGGCCAGCAATTGCCCCTCACTGTCAAACTTCACGAGGTTGGGACGTTGTGCAACCCCAAAACGGAAGGTTTGGTCCGCCTTCGTGACTACAATGCGGTGGTCAGTGGGCTGATTATTAGCCCAGACGGTGACGCTAAGTGGGAGCCGGTAGATGGGAGTGAAAGTGGAATCCTGCAGCTGCTGCACGCGCAGACTAACCTGACCGTTAGCAAAGCTGTGCGTGACTTTAAGCTCGGGATGGCCACGTTGTAGAAACCACTGATCGAAAAACCACATGAGGTCTTCTCCGGTGGTTTCCTCGAAAGCAATGCGCAGCTTCGCTATTTCCGAAGTAGAAAACTTGTTTTGCGTCAGATAACGATTCAGGGCAGTAAAGAAGGCATCATCCCCCACGTATTTGCGCAGCATGTGTAGCACCCGGCCCCCTTTGTCATAAGAGTGCCGGTCAAACATGTCTTCGTTGTTCGCGTAGCGGTACCGGATCAGCGGCTCACGCTTGCTTTGGGCTTCTTCTAAGTAGATTTTAATCTTCTCCTGCTGCACCAAGGCCGCTTCGTCGGCACCGTACTTATGCTCGGCCCACAGCAACTCCGCGTAGTCGGCGAAGGACTCGTTGAGTGGCAGATTGGCCCAGGATTCCGTAGTTACATAATCGCCGAACCAATGGTGAAACAGTTCGTGGGCCACTGTAGACTCGGCTGTGTAGCCAACATCTGGTAGTTCGCGGGGCGTAAACTGCACTAGGCTTTGCTCGAAAGTAACGGCCGTGGTGTTTTCCATCGCCCCCGACACAAAATCGTGGACGGCAACCTGCGCGTATTTCTCCCACGGGAAATCAACGCCAAGCTTTTTCGAGAAGAACTCCAGCATTTGCGGCGTACTGCCAAACACGGCTTTGGCAGTACGGCTAAATTTGGGGTCAACATAATAGTCGACAGGTTTGCCACGCCACGTATCGCTCACTACGGCAAAATCGCCAACGGCCACCATAGCCAAATAAGGCGCGTGGGGCTGGCTCTGTTTCCAAGTATCGGTTCGGGTACCGTCGTTATTCTTTTTCGAGGAAACAAGCAGGCCATTGGAGAGCGTTTTGAAAGGCGCTTCCACGGTCAAGCTGATTTCCTGCGTCATTCGCTGATTGGGCTTGTCGATGGTTGGAAACCAGCAAGAGTTTCCTTCCGTCTCGCCCTGCGTCCAGATCTGGCGCGGCTTTGTTTTGTCGGTACCCAGCGGATTGATGAAGTACAGCCCTTTGTCTTGCGTGATGGCGGCACTGCCGCCGACTTCCAACTCGTTAGGTTTAGCGGTGTACTGAATTCGGACCTGACAAGGTTCGTTACGGCTGTAGGCTCGATCAAGGTTAATGATGAGCTTCCTCTTATCGTACGAGTAGGTCAGGTTCTTGTCTTTAGTGCCCGCCAGCAGCCGCACAGCTTTCACGTCGAAGCCTTTGGCATCGAGAACGAGCTGGTTTTGAGAGTAAAAGTGCGGCCGCACAGTGAGCGTGGCCGTGCCTAGCACCCACTGTTTGCTCCAATCAAAACGTACGTCGAGCTTCGTATCGAGCAGGTCGTGCAGCATGGTGGCAGCGGGCTGCACCGGATTGGTAGGAGGTAGCCAAGAAGGAACAATTACAGTAGCTGAAGCAGGAGCGGGGACAGCGCTCGGTTCTGGTTTCTTGTGCGGGGTTGCTTTGGTTGTCGTCGGTTTGCCAGATTTAACTGCCTGAGCCGTAGCTTCCACCTGACACGCGAGGACCAGGCCCAGAATGCTGAGAACCGAGTATTTCATGCGTTGATTCGGTAGGGATATGGGTCCTCAAGTTCCGAAATTATTTGAGATTTGGTCTATCTTTAAGCCCATTTCCGCCCTCTTCCCTTCCCAAACCCTTATGCTACAGGTCAGCACCAGTCCCAGTCAAACCTGGGAAATAGACTACCATGCCAATGGAGCTATTTTCGTCAATGGACAACCATTTGAGTGGGACCTGACCGTATTAGCACCAGGCCGTTTTCATATTCTGCACGAAGGACGCTCCTTTACCGCCGAGGTAGTGAGCACGGATTTTGCCGCTAAGTCCTTTCTGCTCAAGCTCAACGGGCAGATTATAGAACTGCAAGCCAAGGACCGGTTCGACTTGCTGCTCGACAAGCTAGGCATGAGCAATGCCGCCGCCAGCAAGGTGAACGAGCTAAAAGCACCAATGCCTGGGCTTATCGTCGACGTCCGCGTGACAGCCGGCCAAGCGGTGCACAAGGGAGACCCACTCGTGGTGCTGGAGGCTATGAAAATGGAAAATATTTTGAAGGCGCCCGGCGACGGTACCGTAGGAGCCATCAAAGTTGGATTGCGCGACAACGTAACCAAGGGTCAAGTCCTGATTCAATTCAACTGATCCATCGAAGCTCATCACGTGCAAGTATTGCTGCAAGCTACATAGTGTGAGGAGTAGCCGCCTGAACTAGTGGCACGTACACGCTACGAGCTTCGAAGCGTTTTTCTCTCGCTTCTTATAGATTTCTCACCTAATTCCTCCGATGTTGAAGTATAACCGAATTCTGCTCAAGCTAAGCGGCGAGGCGCTGATGGGCCAACAGCAATATGGCATTGACGCCATCCGGCTGATGCAGTATGCTGAGGAAATCAAAACTGTAGCGGCTACAGGCACGCAAGTAGCGGTGGTAATTGGAGGTGGCAACATTTTTCGCGGCGTGCAGGCGGAAGCTTTCGGTCTAGACCGAGTGCAAGGCGACTACATGGGTATGCTGGCCACAGTCATCAATTCGATGGCGCTGCAAAGTGCCCTCGAAAAGCTGGAGGTAAATACGCGCTTGTTGTCGGGTGTTACCATTCAGCGAGTGTGCGAGCCATACATCCGGCGCCGGGCCCTGCGCCACCTCGAGAAAGGCCGCGTGGTTATTTTCGGAGCAGGCATTGGCTCTCCCTATTTTACTACCGACTCGGCAGCTTCGTTGCGGGCCATTGAGATTGAAGCCGATGTGGTGCTGAAAGGCACGCGTGTAGATGGCATTTACACCGCTGACCCGGAGAAAGACCCTTCGGCCGTCCGATATTCTACCATCACTTTTGATGAAGTGATGGAAAAGAACTTGAATGTGATGGACATGACGGCCTTCACGTTGTGCAAAGAGAATAATCTGCCCATCATTGTATTCGATATGAACAAAGAAGGCAATCTGCAACGTCTGCTTGCGGGGGAATCGGTAGGAACTCTCGTAACGATGAGTGCTTCGGCTACTCCCTCCGATGCCAAGCACAGCAGCCTGCAGCCCAGTCTAGATACCTCTTCTGAACAAGCCTAAGCTGAGTTAAAAATTCAGTAATGAACGGCTAGCTGGCGGCCATTTGGGCATCAGTCCGTCCTTCTCAGTTTTTAACTCACAATTTTTAATTCTTTCACACATGGACGAAGAAATTCAGTTTTACCTGAGCGAAGCCGAGGAATCAATGGCTAAATCGTTGCAGCACACCAGCTTGGAGCTAAGCCGCATCCGGGCAGGAAAAGCCTCGCCGGCAATGCTCGACTCGTTGCGCGTAGACTACTACGGTACGCCTACTCCCATTGCGCAGGTAGCTAATGTTTCCACTCCCGACGCCCGTACGCTGTTCATCAAGCCCTGGGAGAAGAACATCATCGCGGAGGTAGTAAAAGCCATTAAGAACAGCGACCTAGGCCTGAACCCGCAATCGGATGCGGAAGGCGTACGGCTTAATATTCCACCCATGACGGAGGAGCGCCGCCGCGACCTAGTGAAGCAGGTAAAAAATGAAGCCGAAAGTGGTAAAGTACGCATTCGTGGCATCCGCAAAGATGTGAACGACTCGCTCAGAAAGCTCCTAAAAGACGGTGCCGCTGAAGACGCCATCAAAGACGCTGAAGCTAAAGTGCAGAAAGCTACCGATAGCTACATCAGCCAAATCGATGGCCTCATGAGCAAGAAAGAAGCGGAAATCATGACCATCTGATTTCTGCTCAATACCATCAAAAAAGCCCTGCCAGTTTGATACCAGCAGGGCTTTTTTGATGACTTTTCAGATTCAACGCCAATAATGTTCAGCCGTTATGTGCCGCTCTACTACGTCCGGCACGAGATAACGGATAGACTTGCCGGTGCGCACACTCTCACGGATGAACGTGGCAGATATGTCTAGCAGGGGTGCCTCCACTATCCGGATTCGTGAGCTAGTACTCTCTGCTATCGGATAGCCAGGCCGTGGGTACACGAAGATGTCGAATTCTTGCTGGATGCGGGTGGCGTCTTTCCAACCTTCTAAACCCTGCAGATTATCGCTGCCCATCAACAACGCAAATTCATGGCTCGGGTGCTGGCGTCGGATTTCGTCGAGCGCATTGATGGTGTAGCTCGGTTTGGGCAGGTAAAATTCCAGATCCGTTACGGCCAACCGGTTATTATCGGCAATGGCAGCACGAATCAAATCGAAACGAACCTGCTCGGGCAGTAGCTCCTGCCCCACTTTGTAAGGACTTTGGGGAGACACGACAAACCACACAGCCGACAGATCGGTGTGAGTAGCCATGTGCTGAGCGAGGATGAGGTGGCCGGTATGAACGGGATTGAATGAGCCAAAAAGCAGGCCTACCTTCTCAGGAAGGGCAACGGGGCTCATAAGATGGCGGGCTCGGCCGTGATGAACTCCCGCACCATTCTCTCCGCCTGGGCCGTGGCTTCATCGAGGTTATCGTTGACGATGGTTACGTCGAACCTATCCTCAAAAGCCAACTCGAAATTGGCTTTGTATAGACGAGCCGAAATGCTGGATGCCGAATCGGTGGCGCGATTGCGCAAGCGGCTTTCCAGTACTTCCAAGGAGGGAGGCTTCACGAAGACAGCTAAGGCTCGATCCTTGTAAAACTCTTTGATGCTGAGTCCACCTTTCACGTCCACATCTAGGATGGCGTGCTTGCCACTTTCCCATATGCGCTCAATCTCAGACTTGAGCGTGCCGTAGAAAGCACCCTCATATACTTCCTCCCACTCCACAAATTCATCGTGGCGGATTTTCTCCTGGAATTCCTGAACGGAGATGAAGTAATAATCTTTTCCATTGGCTTCGGTACGGCCGCGCTTGTCGCGCGTGCAGGCCGAAATAGAAAAGCTTAAGTCCGGAATGGCCGCCATGAGACGGTGGACAATGGTGGTTTTGCCAGCTCCGGAAGGAGCCGAAAACGCAATAATTTTACCCTGCATCGGGCAAAATTAGGCCATTTCTGTTTGTAAGCGCGACAAAATAGTCTGCGGGAGAGAATTTGGCGCGCCCTTGCGGCCTACGTGGGTCATGAGGAAACCAATGAAGGCTCGCTGTTTATCAATGCTATCGAAGCAAGGCGAGCAATCGTCGGCGTGGTGCACGATGTAAGTTTCGTCTTCCACGGTGGGTTGCTGTCCCACTACAAGCTGGTCGAGTATCGTATTCACGCGTTCACAGTCGGCAGCAGGCGACGACGCCTGTTGCGTGGGAGATGGAGTAGGAGTAGAAATGTCTTTCATGGCGCAACCCGTTGCAGTTAATCGTTTTCTTCTTCGTCCTGCTCAGAATCGGCATTGCCAGAATCAGAGCCATAGCCCATGGATTGGGCGTATTTTTCAAGCTTGTCTTTCAAAAAATTACGAGCCCGGTGCAAGCGGGAGCGTACCGTACCGATGGGGATGTCTAGCACTTTAGCCATTTCCTCGTACGTGAACCCTTCCAGGTCGCAGAGGATGATGACGGTGCGAAAATCCACGGGCAGTGAGTTGAGTGCGCTGGCCACCTCGTCGCCGATGAGGTCGCGCACGGCTTGCTGCCGCATATCGGACGAGGTACCACCCGCGTCGCTATCGGACTCCACGTCTTCCGAATTGTAGTAACCCTCAATTTCGCTGTAGTCGACTTTGGCGGGCTGCTTACTCTTTTTTCGAAAGTCGTTGATGAACGAGTTTTTCAGGATGCGGAACAGCCATGCTTTGGCGTTGGTTCCCTGCTCAAAGTACTCGAAGAACCGATAAGCCTTCAAATAGGTCTCCTGCACGAGGTCATTCGCGTCGTCCTCATCGAGAGTGAGGCGAAACGCGAAATTGTACAGAGAGTCGATAACAGGCATTAATTCGGCCTGGAACCGGCGGTCTTTTTCTTCTTTACTAAGCTTCGGAACCCGTTCGGGAGAGTCGCTCATAGGGGCACGGCAAATGACAACGGGGGTGAAAAAAATCCGCTGTGTAAACAAAAGTACTGATTATACTACCTCGCTCAAGCTGAACGATGCGCAGGTGCAAGCAGGGTTTTCCGCTCGGTATTCACGACTAAGAAACCATAAAAGAATACAAACAGGTTGAAGCCTATCTGCATTTGTAGCAGTGAATCTACCAGATTGGCGATGCCCATCATGAGCAGGAAATGTACAACGTACGGATTTTGCCGTTGTGCAGGTTGCAGAAATGGGCCGAAGAGTATCAAAAGCCATAACATCAACCCTACTACCCCCCCTCCTACTACGGCTTCTAAATACTGGTTGTGCGTCATCGCCCAATTCTTAGGTAACAAGCCAAAATTTTGATAGCTGTATTGGTCAATCATGGCAGCGTCCACATCAGCAGGGGCCACGCCGAGCAACGGATGTTGATTGGCAATGATGAGGGCAGCCTCCCAAGCAGCCAAGCGTTTGGCCATAGAGTAATTATTGATGTCGTGGCCGGCTTGGTATTCGTTAAGATCGTCGAGGGAAATGCTTACTCTATTTTGAACGGACTCTAGGGTGCGGTAGGCTAGCAAAGGCAGCCCAACTATTGTCATCAGCATAAGCAGCCCGAGCACGAAACGGCCTTTCCATAGAATTAGCAGAACGGCGTCGATTAGAATCATTCCGTAGACCAACAGTAAGGCGGTTCGGTAAGCTAGCACATGCACAATCAGAAATATGAGCACGGCGCAAATCACCAAGACTGCGCGAACGGTGGGAGTGGCAGCAGCGCTACGTCGAAGTAGCAGGGCGTAGAAAAAAGCTAAGGCTAGCATGATGCTGAAGTGGATGTGAAACACTCCAGTAACAGACGGAATATTTTGCCCTGTGCTAATAAGATAGTTTCCTTCTTCGGGGTTTAGCAGGTAGCTGCCCATGGTAGCCAGGCCCAGTAGAGTTGCCAGCCCCACGTACAGCAATCCTACTGTGTACCGTTGTCGGGCACTTAGTGGAACGGCTAGCGCAAAAACCAATGGCACTGTGATCAGCGGTGCTTTCCGGTATACTTCATGCTGCCAGACCTCCATTTCTGTGGTGTACAGCACGCTTACCACCCAAAAAGCGTATAGCAGAACCATACTCAACAGGGTTTGCATGCGCATACAGGCTAGCAAGCGGGTCCGCAGTTGCGGCTGCGCTCCGGCAGCTACTAACCCAAGAATAGGGCTAAGAGCAACCAACGCCCGCGAAGCAAACAGCCCGGTAACGGCTGCCAGACTGGCTACGAACAGTAAGTACTGTGACAGACGCCCATCCGTGTAAAGCTGACGCAAGAAGCTAAGCCGAGCACCGGAGGAAGTCATGAAATGAGCAGGAGGACGCTGAATCAATTGGAAAAAGAAAAAGAACTTCCGGCAAGAATCCGGCCTAGCACCTCTGTGGCTTCTAGGGCCTTGATGCAGGTGCAAATAGCGGGTTGTTTTCGGCAGTCCTGGCAGTTCGGTTTGTTGAATACAACATATTCTGCTTGCGGGCCTAGAGGTGCCCACCGGCCGGGGTGCATAGGCCTAATAGGAGGATACAGCCCAATAGCATGGCGCCCCAAAGCAGCGGCAATATGCAACGGACCCGTACTGCCAGCCACCAGTGCATCGGCGGCGGCAATAAAAGCTATTAGCTGCGAAAGGTTGAGGCGGCCCGTCAAGTCAGCGGCCAGATACGGGCCGTGGCTGATGAGCCACTCTTGAAGCTCCTCGCCTTCGGTGGCGGTACCTGTTACAAAGACCCGATGACCTGCTTCGAACAAGAGCCGAGCCAACGTGCCAAAGTGGTCCAACCCCCATTCGCGGGCGCTACCCCGGCTGCGCGGATGCAGAATCACATTAAGTTGCTTGGGCTGCTTGGCCTCTATTAGCTCTTTATGGAGCAGCGACAGTGGCTCGGAGGGCTGAAGCTTCACCAGTTCCATAACTTCAGCTAACGGCAACCCGGCCGAAGGCACAAGAGGTTCCAGAAGAGCCAAGTTCAGTTGCGCTTCGTGTAATGGAGAATTCCGGCGACTTAAAGCTACCAGACGATTACAAGTCAGCCAGTGAAACCAACGATTACGGGTTCCAATCCGAATAGGAATGCCGGCTAGTTGAGCGAGTTTGGCTACTATCCTGTTGGGGAAAACATGTATGATGACGTCGGCTTGCTGTGCCCGAACAAGCGCCACTTGATCGGTGCTGGATAGCTGAAGCAAGTCGTCGTAATTGAGGAAATCGTCGACCCAGGGGCAATTAGCAGCTATAGGCTGCGTGTAAGTGCGGCCTAGCAACACCACCCGGCAATCTGGAAAGCGTTTTTTCAACAGACCAGCAACGGGAAGAGTTAGTACAACATCTCCAATGGCATCGGTACGGCTTATGAGAAAAGTTTTCATACAATTAGCCGCCTAGTCAAATTTGCTTGTCCGCGCTTGGTACTCGTGCGCAAGGGCTTAGAAAAAAGGCCGTGTCTAGGCTTTAACAGCTGTGGAACGAGTTTTCAGCTTGGCAAATTTAAGAAACACTCCGCTGGCAGAAATCAAGGCAATACTAAGACCCGCAAAGCCATCCAAAAATCCCAGCCGAAAAAAGTAACCGTGCACGAATTTCCACCAGGGTTTGAGCAGCAGGTGGAACAGTGTAACCCGCCGCTTACCCCGCAACCAAAGCTCATCGGCCGCAATACTAGTGAAACGGTTTAGCTGACTAATATGCTGCTCAACGGAATGGTAAGAGTAATGCAGGGCGTCGCCTTGGAGAGCACCAACCGCCAAGCCAGGCTGCACCTCATACCGCTCGTGCAGCAATAAGCCTTGCCAGCTGCCCAATCGTCGGTCGTAGAGACGCAACTTACGGTCGGGGTACCAGCCACCGTAGCGCACCCAGCTCCCGCAATAGTTGGTGAGGCGAGCTAAGGTATAGCCGGCGCCTTGCCACTTCTCTTTGGCCGCCTTGACGCTCTGCCGCAACTCTTCGGTCAGAACTTCATCGGCGTCGAGTTGGAGTATATGATCATACTGTGCTTGGGAAGTAGCGAAATTTTTTTGCTCCACATAACCTGCAAAAGCATGCTGCACTACGCGGGCTCCGTGCTGCTGGCAAATGGCTACAGTAGCATCCGTAGAGAAGGAATCGACTACCACCACTTCATCGGCAACATCACGCACAGCTTCCAAGCAGCGAGCAATATTGGCTTCTTCATTGAAGGTGATAATAACGACGGACAGGAGTACAGCAGGCATAGCAACCGCAAATATCCGGATTTATGCTCGGCCCAACGGCTGAGGGTTACTTTGAAGAGGCGAGAGTATTCAACCAAAACGGTTTTCCTCTTTCCTTTTGATATGCGCCCGAAAAGACTGCACTGGTTTTTGCTGCTTAGCTGCCTGTCAGGTTGCGACGGCAAAAGCTCGTTTTTCTACCCTAAAGCGAGCTTCGATTCTGTAGATCTACGTCGTCCAGTAAATCTAGTGAAGGTATTGGGTCCCGATTTCAGGCTGTTAAGCCCTACAGATACAGTAGACCTGCGCTTAACTTTTGATCAGTCTACTGGAGAAAACACTTTTATATCTTCCGCCGCCGATACGGTTTTGGCGGCTCGGGCCTTTCGTTTTCGGCGGCTATATTATTTAGTGCAGTCCTTTGCGGATTCTACCTGCTGGGTGCACGCCGTACGCATAAGGCACGGAGAAGTACAGGGACTAGATACAGGCTGCTTACAAATGCTGGCGTTGAGTGCAGCTGTCAAGCAGAACCAATGGCCTGAACTTGTCCGCTTTCATAATGCCCAGAACGACAGTTTCCGTCTGCGCTTCGATAGGCACGCCTTACAAGACTTTTATGCTGCTCAGGTAGATAGTTTTCCTATTTATCACCTGGAAAAGAACCCGTCTCAATCAGCTAAAACCAAAACTTTAACTACGCACATCGACTCAACCTCAGTTGTATCTTCCGCGGCTGTAGCCATTTTTCCTAATCCAGCCAGTCTTGAGGCTACACTTGACCTTGGCGTTGCTGCTCCACGTACAGTGCAACTCTACGGTATTGCCGGCCATTGCTTACGTACGTGGGAGACTTCAGAAGCACGTCTGCAACTGCCCGTACGCGAGTTGGCGCCTGGCTCATATCTGGTTCGCACCATTAGCGCCGGGAAGCACGTTTCAGTATCTATTACTCGTTTGCTGGTGCAACGGTAATTCTACCTTTTACAGTTACCGTTGCACAAAAAAACCCGCTCGGTATGCCGAGCGGGTTTTTATTTTTATTGTAAAGCTTAGTAACGGTACAGGTCCGACTTGAACGGGCCTTCTACGTCTACGCCGATATACTGTGCCTGCTTAGGCTTCAACTCATCCAGCTCCACACCAATTTTGGCGAGGTGCAGACGGGCTACCTTCTCATCGAGGTGCTTAGGCAAGGTGTATACTTTGTTTTCGTACTGGCTAGCGTTCTGCCACAGTTCCAGCTGAGCCAGCGTCTGATTTGTGAAGGAGTTGGACATTACGAACGAAGGGTGGCCAGTGGCACAGCCCAGGTTCACCAAACGACCTTCGGCGAGGATGATTACCTCTTTGCCGTCGATGTTGTAGATGTCTACTTGCGGCTTCACCGTGTCTTTGGTGTGGCCGTAGTTCTTATTCAACCAAGCCATGTCGATTTCATCATCGAAGTGGCCGATGTTGCAGACAATGGCTTTGTCTTTGAGGGCGCGGAAGGCACTCTCCGTAATGATGTCGCAGTTGCCGGTAGCCGTTACAACGATGTCGGCTTCTTTGATGGCGTTTTCCATCTTCTTTACTGCGTAGCCGTCCATGGCAGCTTGCAGCGCGCAGATGGGGTCGATTTCTGTCACGATGACGCGGGCTCCGGCACCGCTCAACGAAGCAGCAGTACCTTTTCCTACGTCGCCGTAGCCAGCTACAACGGCAATCTTGCCGGCCATCATCACGTCAGTAGCACGACGGATAGCGTCTACAGCCGACTCTTTGCAGCCGTACTTGTTATCGAACTTCGACTTCGTAACCGAGTCGTTCACGTTGAAGGCGGGCATGGGCAGCGTACCGTTCTTCACGCGGTCCAGCAGGCGCAGTACGCCGGTGGTGGTTTCTTCCGAAATGCCCCGGATGCCAGCCGCCAGTTCAGGGTACTGGTTCAGTACCATGTTGGTCAGGTCGCCGCCGTCGTCAAGAATCATGTTTAAGGGCTGACGGTCTTCACCGAAGAACAGCGTCTGCTCGATGCACCAATTAAACTCTTCTTCGTTCTGACCTTTCCAGGCGTACACCGGAATGCCCGCAGCAGCAATAGCAGCCGCAGCGTGGTCCTGAGTCGAGAAGATGTTACACGACGACCAGGTTACGTCCGCACCCAGCGCCTTCAGCGTCTCGATGAGGACGGCCGTTTGAATGGTCATATGTAGGCAGCCAGCAATGCGCGCGCCTTTCAGCGGCTGCGAAGCGCCAAACTCCTCACGCAAGGCCATCAGACCTGGCATTTCGGCCTCGGCCAACCGGATTTCCTTACGGCCCCACTCCGCGAGGCTCATATCTTTTACTTTGTACGGGACGTAGGCCGTAGTTTTGGTCTCAACCATAATGGAGGATTTTTTGCTTTCGCTTTTCAACCGCAAAGATAACTAAAATGTTACCCGGGTTATATAACAGAAAAAGCCTGCTCCAGAAGAAGCAGGCTTTTGAGAAAAGCAGTTCAATTTTAGTTGTTTTCGATAACAACTGCTTTGAGCCGCAAGTCCTGCGCAATGCTGTTGCTGGCTATACCACGAACGAGTATCGTGTAGATTTTACCAGCGGCATAGTTTCTGGTCGTTGGAGTAGAGGAAGAATTACCCGTACCATCGCCTACGGAGAGTCTTACTACCCCGGTTGCGCCGGACCCCGTAGAGATAGCGAGGTTGTAAGTGTTGGGGCTTAGCTCGACAAATGGAGACGCAGTGCCAAAAGCAACGTTTGTAATAATGTCCGTCGTACCAATCGTAGGGGCCGGCAAAGATAGGCTGACGGGGCTGGGGGCATCTACGCCGAGATGTACCAAACGAATTTTAGCCTTTCCTGCCGCGGGAGCTGTTAAGTCGTCTGGAACAACCAAGCCGGCTATTGACCCTAGTGCAGTAGAGGGAGCATAGACGAAAAGAGAATAGTTTTTGTCTTTCTCAATGGCGGCAGTTTGCGTTAAAACTGTCTGGTTTGAAGTGGCATCATTAATCTTGATTGTCTGAGAACCAGCATTGACATTAAGATAAGAACTGTTTTGGCCATAATTCAACTGCCCTACTTCACTATCATTGACCCATGCCTTCACCCGAACGTTGGCGGTGGCAGCAGCATGTGAAACCAACACTTTGCCTTGCGCTGGGGCGTCATCATCATCGTCGTCGCCGCAGGAGGAGAAGGTGAGAGCAGCGGGCAGCGCCAGGGCGAAAAGGGCGAAACGGAAAGGGTTAGCAAGAATTTTCATGGGCACTTTGAGTTGATGAAAGATCTATTAGAATGCCGACAGAACGTAACGACTATCGGTTTTGTTGGGTAAGCTCAAGAATCTTCTCTGCATTGTAGTTGATTCTTCTGTGTTGTAGTCTGTTATCTTTGCTTGCATGTACCGTCCTGTTTCGCTTCGGCCTCGAGTGTTTCGCTCTTTTATTGTTGTATTAGTATTGGGTCTGTGGGCAGGAAACGCCAGTGGGCAGGCAAACAGCTTCATTCGATTGAGCCCGGAAGATAAGGAGCGGGGCTTAAACGGAGTGCAGAAGAACTTCTACTTCAGCACGAAGGCAGAACCCACGGACGACGACTACGTGAATGCTGGCTACTTCGGACAGCGCCTGCGGCCCTACTTGGCCGGCAACCAAGAAGCGCTGGATAACCTGAACCGCTACCGTCGGCAGAAGTGGATATTTCTGGCGGAACGTCTTACGTTCGTAGGAGCCATTGCCACTTATGGCGCTCAATCCTTCAATGGAGATGATGACAAACCGCAGTACTTCAGTGATCCGCAGAAAGTAACGTTGGGCGTAGCGGCGGTAAGTTTGCTGTCGAACATCTTTATTACGCGGCGCACCAACCAACATTTCCAGCGGGCTGTGGAAGCGAATAATGCTTCCTTGCCGGAAGCTCGGCGTACTGGTTTGTTGCAGCGCCTCGTTCCTTCAGGAGTAGGCGTGGCGGCACCCACTGGGCAGCCGCAGTTGGCTTTGCGCTGGCAGTTGCGCTAAGTGCGGGCCAACCGCCCGTTTTTTTGTTCGTAGGAGTAGTTCATGGAATTTCCGCTTCCCGCGGCGTCCCGGCAGTATGTAGCAAAACATCTGCACGACGACCCCGCTCAATTAGCCTTGCAGGCCCGTCGGTATCCAGGGCTGCCCGTGCCGGAACTGGTGCGCCAGATTCAGGCCCGCCAGAAGGCCCGCACCAAACTGCCCGCCTGGGCCGAAAATCCCGACCTTATTTTTCCGCCCGCTTTATCGGTGGAGCAGGCTTCGTCGGCCCGCACGGCGGCTTATAAGGCTTCGCTTGTGAGTGGGCAGCGCCTCGTGGACCTGACTGGGGGCTTTGGGGTGGATGTGTCGTGCTTCGCGGAGCGGATACCAGAAGTGCATTACGTGGAGCGCAATGCCGCGCTGACGGAGGTGGTTCGGTTCAACCTGACGCATCTGGGCATCACGAACGTGCAGTACCACACCGGCGATGCGGTGAACTTTCTGCGTAACACGCCGGATACATTCGACTGGATTTATCTCGACCCAGCTCGGCGCGATACGGCGGCCCGTAAGATATTCCGGCTGCAAGACTGTGAGCCGGACGTGTTGCGCCTGCTGCCGCTGCTACTACACAAAGGCCGCCACGTGCTGCTCAAGACTTCTCCCATGCTCGACATTGAGCAGGCCTTGCAGGAATTGCGGCAAGTGCGTCGGCTGTGGGTGGTAGCCGTCGATAATGAGTGTAAGGAAGTGCTGTATGAACTAGGGCCCGAGCCAGCTATTGATCCGGAGCGGTACACGGTGAATTTGCTCCGTAACGGGCAACAACAGGAATTCCGGCTGAACCGGGCCCGTGAAACGCGCGCCATACCGCGCTATGCCGAGCCGCAGCAGTACCTGTATGAACCCAACGTGGCGGTACTCAAAGCTGGAGGTTTTCGGAGCGTGGGTACCGCATTTGAGCTGTTGAAACTGCATCAGCACAGCCACCTTTACACTTCCGATGTGCTGCGCCCGGATTTTCCTGGCCGTATTTTCCGCATCCGCGCGGTGGAGAAATACGACGGCGCCGCAATCAAAGTCCACCTTGGTCCTGATGCCCGCGCCCACGTTACGACTCGTAATTTCCCGGACACCGTGGCGGACTTTCGCTACCGCACTGGCATACGTGAGGGCGGCGAAACCTACTTATTTGCTACTACCAATTTGGAAGGTAAGCTGATGGTGCTGGTTTGCGACAGGGATTTTTAGTTTGGAAGGTTAGAAGTGAGCACCTAGAGTTTAGACCAATGGCTCGGGGACACCTCTAGGCTGTTGACGCTTTTGCATCATCTCTCAACACTGTGTCTGCGTCCTCGCCTCCTCATTCACGGAAAGGAGAGAGTTGACGCTTCTTCTTACTTGGCGGGGCTCACCCACTTGTTGTCCTTAATGCGAAAACGCCAGGGCAAAGCGGCATCATCGCCGGCGTAGTCGATGCCGACGCGGGGGCTAGCTATGATTTGGTCGGCGGGAATTGGCTCGTTGTGGTCTTCGAACCAGATTAAGTCGCCGGTGAGGTCGGTGCCGTAGTGTTTGGTCGTGATGCCTAGGGCTTGAGTGAGCAGGCCGGGGCCGGCGGTGAGGTTGCGGGCCGGACTGGTTAGCCCGCGGCGTAGTAGCATTTCGGAGATGCCTTCGGTAGGTTCGAGGCCGCGAATGAGGACGGCATCGGCTTTGCCGGCTTCGTTGGTGATGAGGTTGAACAAGGCATACCGACCATAGATGAGGTACACGTAGGCCACGCCACCGGGCTCGTACATGATTTTTGTGCGGCTCGTGAAACGACCTAAGTGCGAGTGGCAGGCTTGGTCGTTGAGGTGGGCGTAGGCTTCGGTTTCGACGATGCGGCCACCCGTGAGTACGCCATCAATGTTGGTGAATACGAATTTACCCAGCATGTCCCGGGCTATTTGTACTACATCGGGGCGGCGGTAAAAAGAGGCGGGTAGCTTCATGAAATAGGCGGCACGCGAAGACGTGCCTGATCCGTAGTACGGCTCGGCAGTACTTTGCTGTTACACCGCCACAGACGGAGTAGGCTTGATAGGCACTGAAATCCCCGAGACCATCAGCACCACTCTTTCAGCTGCCGCAGCTACGTACTGATTGGCCCATCCTTGCAACTCCACGAATTTGCGGCCCACTTCAGTAGTGGCATGCAGGCCCATACCTAGCTCGTTCGTGACAATGATGAGCGTGGCATCTAGCTGCCGCAGGGCATCTATCTCCTGGCGAAAAGCCTGTAGAGCGGGCTCCACTTGACTCTTAGTGTCTGAGAAAAAGTTGGTGAGCCAGAGCGTTACGCAGTCTACCACGGCTACCTGACTTTGCAGGGGCAAGTGGCTCACGTAACACTCGGCCTCGAAGCTGGTCCACTCCGCGCCGCGTTCCGCCTGGTGCCGCCGAATCCTGTCCTCGAAGTCGCCGCCCCAGTGCTTGGCCGTGGCTACGTATACGGGCCGAGCTGTGAGCGACAAAGCTAGGCGTTGCGCGTAGCTGCTTTTGCCGCTACGCTCGCCACCGGTTACGAGGATAATCATGGGGCTGAAATCAAGAAGTTTCGATAAACCAGTACTGGCCGTGGTGCTTTTTGGCCCCGAACTCTACGGCTATGGGTTGCGCGAAAAGCGGGCAGTCGACAACCAACGTGTGGTACTCACCATTTTCGCCGCAGGCGTCTACGTCAAGAGCTTCCAATTCTTCTAGCAACGTCAAGTCCAGCAAACGGCCCAGGAAAGGCGCCCCCATGGTTTCGTTGCAGGAGACAATGTACGCTTTAATGCCCTGGGCTAGCATTTGCAGCACTAACTCTTTGCGGTTTTGCTGCCAGAGCGGCAGCCACGCCGTGATACCTACGGCGTGGCACACTTTCTCTTCCCAGTCGCGGTGCGCTTGCAGGTCGATGTCGCCGAATACGGCGGTGCTCACTTGAAACTCGGCTACTATGTGGCTGAGAGTGCGGATGAATACGGCTTCGTACTCGGCCCAACTGGCGGGGGCGGTTATCAGTGGTACGCCCAGAGCCTGGGCCTGCCGCTCCAACACGGCGCGCGGCAGAGCGTGGCTCCGACTCACGCGGCCGTTTTCGTTCAGCATGTTGAGCAACACCTTAGGTTGTGCGCCGCTACGCACGGCTTGCATGAGGGCGAAGCAGCTGTCCTTGCCCCCACTCCAGCTGCTAACGAAACTTTCTGTACCCGCCATACGCTAAGCGGCTTGCGGACGAAGCGCTGCGTAGCGCTGTTGCAGCCATTCGAACCCGCCAAACAGGATGGCCCCGTAGAGCAGGTTGGCCAGCAGCATATTTCGCATGAAGGGCAACGCTAGGTAGTAGCATTTAATCAGTCCGGCTAAATCGGGCGTATAGGGCAAGCCGGTGGTGATGTCCGTGCCACCGCCGAGCCAGACGCCAAAGTCCGACACCAGCCAATGGACCAGAGCAGCCGACACAGCCCCTAACGCCACGTTGCGCACGCTGACCCGGCGGATGGCTTGCCCAAGCAGCACCATCAGCAGGAAGCTGCCATACACCCAAGCAAAACCCGAGTAAAACAGCACCCACGTATCAAAATAGAACAGCCGGTTGAGGAGCACGTCACTGAACCATAGCGCAGCCAAAGGCAGGACGTACACCTGCCAACGACTACGGACATAGCAGCCGCTAAACAACGCCATGGCGCCCACCGGGGTAAAATTGATAAGGGGCGAATGCGTGGCTTCCGTGTTCATCAGCCGAAAACAGGCCGTTAGGAGAATCAACAATAGCAATACCGCCGAACGAAGGTGAATTTTGGTAGTAGCCATAGTGGGTAGCTTCTTAATAACTGATGTTACGCAACGAGTCGGGCGAGTTGTTGATACATAGCTTTCACGCCT
>NZ_JBTYZO010000020.1:0-118514 GCF_057808495.1 Hymenobacter sp. M1-2 | reverse complement strand
GCCGCGTAGCGGTGCCAGATCGGCTGGCGGCTCTGGCACCGCTACGCGGCGCAACCCACCCGAACCGACTGGGGTCTACAAATCTGTCACCGCTACGCGGCCACTCCGCAATTTAGGTTCATTACCTACTCACCTTTCTGCCCAATCACCTACTCACTTAATCACCTAATCACCCCATGAATAAGATCGGACTCGTTTTTCAGCGCGAATACCTTTCGCGGGTGCGCAAGAAGAGCTTTATCATCATGTCCTTGATTGGGCCGCTGCTCACGGTGGCGCTTTTTGCCGTGCCGCTGCTTATTGCCCGCATGTCGGACAAAGACAAAACGGTAGCCGTAGCCGACGCGGGCAACTTGTTTGCCGGCCAACTGCCCGAGCCCAAAAACGACCTTCGCTTCGTGCGCATCACTCCAGATCTGAGCCAAGCCAAGACGGAGTTCAAAAAAGGCAAGTACGACGCGCTACTCTATATTCCGAAGGTGGACCTGGCCAGTCCCGCTGGCTTCCAGGTGTTTTCGCGCAAGGGTTTGGGCGTGTCGTTGGAGCGGGACATCAACCGCGCCGTAAACCAGCAAGTTGAGAATCAGCGCCTAGCCCAGTCGGGCATTGACCGGGCCACCCTCGACAAGCTCAAGGCCGACGTGGACTTGGAGACAATCAGCCTGAGCGACGACGGCGAGAAAAGCTCCAGCACCGGCGTGAGCACCGGCGTAGCTTACTTCTGTGGTTTTCTCATTTATATGTTCATCTTCATTTACGGCGTCCAAATCATGCGGGGCGTGATGGAAGAAAAGACCAGCCGTATTGTGGAGGTGGTCATTTCCTCGGTGAAGCCTTTCGAACTGATGATGGGCAAAGTGCTGGGCATTGCGGCTGTGGGCTTCACGCAGCTTGCGCTGTGGGTGGTGCTGTCGATAGGAATTACTTCCGTGATGGCGCGCTCGGTGAGCCCCGAGAAAATGGCCGAAGACCGGCTGGCACGCACTACGGCCGTTGTTAGTGCCAATACTGCTCAAGAGAAATCAGCCAAGAAAGAAGCCAACGTGGCGGCCAAGTTCACCAGCGCCCTACGCAACGCTGACTTGAACGTGCCGCTCATCGTGGGGTGCTTCCTCTTCTATTTCCTGGGCGGCTACTTGTTCTACGGGGCACTATTCGGCGCCATCGGCTCGGCCGTGGATAATGACACGGATACGCAGCAATTCATGCTGCCCGTGACCATGCCGCTGGTGCTCACCTTCGTGGTATCGCAGGCCATCCTTACCACCAACCCTAACGGCTCGGTGGCGGTGTGGATGTCGATGATTCCCTTTACCTCGCCCATTGCCATGATGATGCGCCTGCCGTTTGGGGGCGTACCGATGTGGCAGCTAGGTCTGTCGATGGGCTTACTAGTGCTAGGTTTCGTGTTCACTACCTGGCTGGCCGGGCGCATCTACCGCGTTGGTATTTTAATGTACGGTAAGAAGGTCAACTACCGCGAACTGTCGCGCTGGATGTTCTACAAGGGGTAAGTTGCTGCTGATTAGACCTACGTATTTCTTTGCTCAAGCCTTGGCCTCCTAGTGGTGTCGAGGCTTTTGCTTGCTAACCAAAGTTGGGAGTAGGGCGTTGAGCCCCGGAGGGGCGGCATATCGGTAGAAATACGCCTGTAACGTTGGCCAAAGCCCCATCGGGGCGACACAACCCGTTCAACGATTTGGTGTCGCCCCGACGGGGCTTGTACACATTTATATCGTTGTTCTTACTACCGATATGCCGCCCCTCCGGGGCTCAACGCCCTACTCCCCAACTTGGGTTTGCTATATATGTCGCGGGAGTAGCAACGTAGCAACAGAGTCTCCAGCTAAGCATTCATAAGCAGCGAACTACAGGCACACGAACATATCTGTAAAATTCTGATGAGCATATGTCTATCTCACTTCTCATATCTCGCTGTCTTACATCTCATGTCTCGATACTTCGGCGCAGACGTAGCGGTTCGCGGAGGCGGAGTATCTTCGTAGATGCCGATAAAAACTCTATCTCAGCAATTACTCGCCGGGTTCTGCTTGCTGCTGCTGGGCAGCTTCACGTTACGGGCCACCGACGAAAAGCCCGCCTACCGCCTCTTCACGGCCACCGGCAAAGCCAGCAGCTACGACCAAATGCTCAAGTCGCTGGCTGCCGCCGACGTGGTTTTCTTCGGGGAGCAGCACAACGACCCTATCGCGCACTGGCTGGAATTGCAGCTCGCCAAAGACCTCACTCGGCTGAAACAGGGCCAGTTGGTGCTGGGCCTGGAGATGTTCGAGCGCGACGTGCAGCCCCTCGTAGACCAATACACCACCGGCGAGCTGGCCGACAGCACCTTCGAGCGCCAAACCCGCCCCTGGCCCAATTACGGCACCGATTACAGGCCGCTCGTGCAATTGGCCCGGCAGCAGAAATTCCGCGTAGTGGGCACCAACGTGCCGCGCCGCTACGCCTCGCTAGTCGCCAAAGGCAGCCTGGCCGCGCTGGACGCTCTGCCGGCTGCTGAAAAAGCCTGGATGGCTCCGCTGCCCGTGCAAGTCGATTACGAGCTGCCCGGCTACAAAAACATGGCGAAGATGTTCGGGGGTGACGGGGCTCACGCGGCAGGCGTGCAGAACATCATTCAGGCCCAGGCCCTTAAAGACGCCACAATGGCGCACTTCCTGAACCAAGCCCGGCCCGCCAACCATCTGCTGTTCCACGTCAACGGCGCCTACCACTCCGACAACCACGACGGTATTCTAGCCTATTTGCGCCAAGCCAATCCCAAGCTGAAAGTGCTGACCATCAGCACCGTTTCGCAGGAGCAGCTGGCCAAGCTAGATAAGGCGCACGAGCAGAAAGCCGATTTTGTGTTGGTAGTGCCGCAGGATATGACCAAGACTTATTGAAGTAGAGATATTTGGGCAACAGGTCGAATAAAATACCGCGCAGACATTCCGCCTAAACTCATGCGGAGCCGTTTAACTACATCCATTTTCACTTGGATGCCGAATAACTCGCTGCCTAGCCCAGAGCTTTAGCCCTGGAAGGCTGCCAACCGCAAAACAGCCCCAAGCAATTTTTTGCCATGATTTCCAGCCAGAACTATACCGACTTGCCCGATGCCGCCTCGCTACAGCAGCTCTGCAAAGCCTTGTCCGTGCTTGACGCCATCAACTCGCCGGAGTGGGAATACCGCTACTATAGTTACAATAAGCTTTGGGGGGAAGGCGAGGAGTGTTTCGAGATGAACGACGGCGAAGCCGACCAAATGTTGGTGCTCTTCCGCCAAGAAGGCTGCGTCATCAATGGCTACGCTCACGGCGCCGACCAGCCCGACAAAGCCCAGGTGACACGCGGCTTGCCCGACGCTTTCGATGAATTCATCTTTGGAGAACCAATAAATTCCATCGGCACCACGTGTTGCCTTTGGTACACGCCCGCGCACGGCTGGCAAACCGGCGTACTAGACCCCGACGCCGAGGACAGCTCAGATGAGCTGCTATTCATCTTCGACGGCAAACCCGAAACCTATGTGGAGTGGGCTACGGAGTACTACGACGAAGATGAGAATAAAAAGCTCCTTGATCCGGCCGTCGTAGCTCAGATCTATCGGGGTGAAACGCTGACGAAGGCAATGGTGCTGGCCCTAGTGACCGAAGTAGAAGACTGGGCGCTACTGGAAACGGACTTGCAGGAAATTGGCTACCCTTACGATTTCAGCTAGTTCTTTGCCTGTGATTATTCGGCAAGGTTATGCTAGTGGGTTTGTGCCAACGCAGGCAGCATCGTGCAAGTCGATTAGCTGCCGGGCTTCGGCGCAGGTTTGGCCGCTGCCGTACTCGCCCACCCATTCGCACACAGAATAGCCTTGGCTGTGAGCGGCGTACTGCGCTATCCAGTGTTGGTGCTCCAGTAGCTGCTCGGGCGTGTCGTAGGGGAAAGGATGGGGCGGCCGGTGAAAGCGAATGCGCCAGGGCTTGGGCTCTAGGCGGGCGCGGTAACAATCCTGGGCCAGGCACATGCGCACGTACGTGTCGTCGGCTCGCAGGGCCGTAAATACCTCTTGCGCCTCTGAGCTAGCCGGGGCCAGCAGCTGGTGCGTCACGAGCAGCCGAAACCCCAGGCGCGTCCGGTACACTCGAAAATTCCACCCCGGATATAGTTGCAGCCACGCTGCCAGCCGCAAGTCGAGCTGCTCGCGCGGCACCAGCGGCGGTGCGGGTGGCGGCGGGTTGAACAGCCGTTTGAAGAAACCAAGCAAACTAAACGGCGTGGCGTCGGGGGCCGGCCGTTGCAAATCCCGGTCGTCAACGTCGATGAACATCACCTGAGTTGAATTGAGCACCCGGCTGCCGTAGTGATTGCGCGTAATGGCCGCTATTAGTTCTCTCCGGTCGTTCAGTAGGCGTTGTTCCAGCTGCTCCCGCAACGGCCGCGAACCAACCGGATATTCCCGCAACCAATTTTTGTTGGTTTGTAGCCACTCAGGGCGTTGCCGCAACAGTTCAGCGGCTTGCCGTTGAGCATCAGCGAGGCTAACGTCGCTGCCGGCATAGGCCGGGGAGGCGGGGTTTCCATTTGCTGCCGCGTAATCCTGCGTTGCTCGGGCCCAAAACGTGTATACCTGCATGACGAAAGAGAAGGGGAGAAGGCCGCGAATGTAGTGGAGTTTGCGGGTCTTCCTATCCAACGTATTGCTTCCTGCCCAATGACAAACCCCGAGCCACTGGCTGATGATGCCAAGTCACTCGGGGCTCTATCTTTCCTCTGCAAACCGCGCTAATAGCTCACGAACGGCATTTTGCCCACAAACTCCTCACTTTCAACTTGTTGCAGAATGAAATCAGCCAGATCGGCGCGGCCGACGCTGGTGCTGGCATTCACGCCCACCCAGCCCACGCGGTACTTGCCTTTGGCGGGCTCGGTGGTGAGGCGCGGACCCCGCACGATTTCCCAGTCTAGGCCGCTGTTGCGCAGCACTTCGGCGTGGCCCTGCGCATCGGTCAGGACGTGGGGCACCACAATGCGCATGATGCCGCGAATGAGCTTGTCGGCAAATTTGGGTTGGTCTTCGGCGTAAGGCAGGCCCCCACCCGAGAGGCTAATGATGCGCCGGACGCCGTGCTGCTTCATGGCCGCCACAATGTTGGCGGTGCCGCGCGTCTGCACGTCTTTGGGCGAGCCTTTCACCTGCCCGAACAAACTTATCACGATGTCGGTGTCGCGCACAGTGTCGGCTACGGTGGCGGCATCGAGTACGTCGCCACGCACGACTTCGAGGTTGCGCGACTGTTGCGGGATTTTCAGCGGGTCGCGGGCCAGGGCCCGGACGGTGTAGCCTTTGGAAAGCGCCAAGTTGAGAAATTGCTGGCCGGTGAGGCCAGAGCCACCGAAGAGGGCAATTCGTTTCATAGATGCATCGAGTACAGGGAGTTCTACGCAATAACCAAAGCCTAGAGGTACCGGTTGCTATGGCACGTACTGACTTCCAAGTAAGAAATGGCTTCTACGCCCGTATCCATCACCCCGCGCTGCCCCATTCGCACCACGCTTGAATTGGTAGGGGGGAAATGGCGCCTGCTCATTCTGCATCAACTCAGCGCCGCCCCGTTGCGGTTTGGAGAGCTGAAACGTGTACTACCTGGCATCAGTGAGAAAATGCTGGTGCAGGAGCTGAAGTATCTTACCGATGCCGAGCTACTCAGCCGATGCAACTATGGTGAGGTGCCGCCCCGCGTGGAATACGCCCTCACGGACGCCGGCCGGGCCGCTCTGCCGCTGGTATCCGCCGCCGCTACTTTCGGGCAGCTCTACCTGCGCACTGTGCTAAGCGACACAGGCGGGGCTTCTCAAGGCCCCACGTGTTAGCTGTTAGCTTGCCGCCGTATAGCGGGCCGCTTTTGATTCGGCCACTTCAGCCCAAGTGAAGCTCATGCATTACCGCGAAGCCCAGCTCACCGACATCCCAGAAATCTTCGATGTGCGTTTCTCTGTCACGGAAAATGTACTGCGTAACCGGTCCCTGGTCACGGTAGCCGACTGCGAAGACTACCTAACCCGGCGTGGGAAAGGTTGGGTGTGCGAGGCAGATGGCCGCCTCGTAGGGTTTAGCATCGCCGATTTGCAGGACCATAACATTTGGGCGCTTTTCGTGCGGCCCGTTTCGTGCGGCCCGAGTACGTGGGCCACGGAGTGGGCAAGCAGTTGCACGCGCTCATGCTGAACTGGTACTTTGCGCAAACTTCGGAAACTGTCTGGCTCAGTACCGGGCCCGGTACCCGCGCTGAGGAATTTTACCGCCGCCACGGCTGGCAAGACGTGGGCCGAACGGCCAGCGGGGAAGTGCGCTTTGAAATGACGGCGGCAGAATGGCTGCGCCAGTCCGGTCAGCAAGATCAGTAGACAGTTGCTATTCCACCACGCCGCATGCGCCTTTGTTACTGCTTTCTTTTGGTTCTACTTTGGGGCCCCGCCGTGCTGGCGCAACGGCCGGCCGCGCCGGCCTTTACCGTGGTGCCGCTGGGCGTGAAGGGTGGCCTTGAAGAAGGCAATCTGTCGGCGTACTTAGTGGCGCCGGCTGGCACCACCACCTTCGTCTGCCTCGACGCAGGAAGCTTCCGGACAGGCGCGGAGAAAGCCGTTGCCAACCAGGTTTTCGCGGTGCCCGTCGATACAGTGTTGCGCAACTATATCAAAGCGTATCTCATTTCCCACGCCCACCTCGACCATGTAGCCGGCCTACTGCTCAACTCCCCCGACGATGCACCTAAGCCCATCTACGGCCTAGCCAGCTGCCTCACAACCATCCAGAACGACTATTTCAACTGGCGGGCTTGGCCGAATTTCGGTAATGGTGGCAACCCGCCCGCGCTACGGAAATACCAGTTGCGGGAACTAACGCCGCGGCAGGCAACGCCCATCGAAAACACCGGAATGAGCGTGCAGGCATTCGTCCTGAGCCACGGCAAAAACTACCAAAGCACGGCTTTTCTGGTGCGCAGCCAGAACAGTTACCTCCTCTACCTCGGCGACACTGGTGCCGACGAAATCGAGCAGGCGCCTAATTTGCGGGAGTTGTGGCAGGCGGTGGCACCGTTGGTAAAGGCCCGGCAGCTGAGGGCGGTTTTCATGGAAGTATCGTACCCCAACGCACAACCGGTAACCCAGCTGTTCGGCCACCTCACGCCCAAACTATTGATGCAGGAAATGAACAGTCTTGCTCAGTTGGCTGGACTTGATGCCTTGCGCGGGCTGCCAGTCGTCATCACTCACCTAAAGCCGACGCCGGGCAACGAAGCTACCATTCGCAAGGAGCTCACGGAAGCGAATAAGCTACAGCTGAAACTGGCATTCGCGGAGCAAGGCAAAAAGCTGGAGTTTTAGCTTATAAAGTAATCAAGTAAAATCATGGCGCAGTACTATCTCGGTGGCTGGTATCTACTTATTCTTCGCGCTATAGATTATGGTTTGCAGAAAGGTAAAACATCATACACATGTAGCACATGCATCAATAAAAGTTTATTAGCTGATTGGTCTTTTTCTTGGGCAATTAGAAGCTATAGGACCGAGCGAAAAATTAAAAAGGAGTTTGATATTACAGATCAGATAATCAAAAATATCCGGGAATGGGTAGATGAAAAATATGATGCAAATAGGGTAGGCTGCACTAATGTATTTGCGGATGTTGATGCAGCAAAAGCGTATCAACAGCAATTTTTCGCACATTTGCCTTCTGTGCAATTGATGTCTGTCTACTTCGAGGAAGAGCAGCTTAAGAAATTTTTAAGTCATTGTACGGCCGAAGTGAAATATGAGAATCTGAGCTCGACAGGACTTCACGACATACTTGTTCGCAAGACAGTTGAACAGTTCAGCGAGATAGAAACTACTATTGGATTCGATTTAATTGCGGTGGAAGCAAGCGGCAATTTTCATAGTTTTCAGTGCCAGGATTGGAAAGAAGTGGCAGATAAATTTAAGCTTCAAGTAAATGAATGGGGGCTCCTAAACCAATGTGATGACTGGCAGCCAGTACTCGATTATCTAAATAATGAGCAAAACGGATCCGAGCCAGTACCGTGGTTCGTAGTGAAGGTGAAGCGAGCAAGCTCTGATACGAGTGAGCCGGCTCAATTGCGCCTTCCAGTTCCGAGCTAGCTAGAAGCATGTATGCTGCTGAAATTGCTCTAGTTAAATTACGGTTTCGAAGATTGCAAAGATAGTAGGCAAGCCCCATCGGGGCGACACCCGGCCAGCCATGTGTCGCCCCGTCAGGGCTCAACTATGTGCTTCGGACTTGGGTTAGCTAGGTAGATTGAACTACCTTCCGCCGACATTCTCTGCCCGTTCATGACGAAAGCTGCTTTACTTCTTGCTGCCGCGCTGTTGAGCGTTCCGGCGCTGGCCCAAACCATCCATTCACCCGGCAACAAGCTCATGCTGAAATTCCAGCTCAGCCCGGCCGGTGAGCCAACCTACCAGCTCAGCTACGGAACGAAGCCGGTACTGAAGCCCAGTCGGCTCGGAATATTACTGCAAAGCCAACCGGGCCTCGATCAGGGTTTCACCATTGCGCAAACCGATTCCAGCCAGCACGACGACACTTGGACGCCGGTGTGGGGCGAGGTGAAGCAGATTCGCAACTACTATAAGGAGCTGGCCGTCACGCTCCAGCAGCCCGCGGCTACCGGCCGCCGCCTCGTATTGCGCTTTCGCCTGTACGACGACGGCCTGGGTTTTCGCTACGAGTTTCCGCAGCAAGCCGGCCTCACCTACCTTGTGGTACAGGACGAGAAGACGGAGTTCAACCTGCCCGCCAACCACAAAGCCTTCTGGATTCCGGGCGACTACGATTCCAACGAATACACTTACAGCACCACCCGGCTCAGCGAGGTAAATACTGCTCCTATTACCCCCATTCAGCTAAAAGCCGCGCCCACCACGGTCCAAACGCCGCTCATGCTCAAGTCCGACGACGGGCTGTACGTGAACATTCACGAGGCGGCGCTGGTCAACTACCCGGCCATGATGCTGAACGTGAATACGCAAGCCTTCGGTCTGAGCAGTCAGCTCGTGCCCGATGCCACTGGGGCCAAGGCGTATTTGCAAGCGCCGGAACACACGCCCTGGCGCACCATCGTGGTGAGCAACAAAGCGCCCGAAGTACTGGCGTCCAAGCTTATTCTGAATCTGAACGAGCCCACCGCACTTACCGCTACGGAGTGGATTAAGCCGCAGAAATTCGTGGGCGTGTGGTGGGAGATGCACGTCAACAAAGCCAGCTGGAACTACGCCGATACCAGCAATATCAAGCTGGCGGGCACCAATTGGAGCAGACTCAAACCCAACGGCCGCCACGGGGCCAACACCGCCAACGTGAAACGCTACATCGACTTCGCCGCCAAACACGGCCTGCAAAGCGTGTTGGTGGAAGGCTGGAACGTGGGCTGGGAAGACTGGGCCGGCAACTGGAAGGAAGAAGTATTTGACTTCGTGACGCCCTACCCGGATTTCGACGTGCAGGAATTGCAGCGCTACGCCGCCAGCAAGGGCGTGAAGGTGATGATGCACCACGAAACCAGCAGCTCCGTCACGAACTACGAGCGGCGCCAGGACGAAGCCCTGCGCTTCATGAAGCAGAACGGCTACGACGCCGTGAAAACCGGCTACGTGGGCCGCATCATTCCGCGCGGCGAGCATCACGACGGGCAATGGATGGTGAACCACTACAACCGCACCGCCGCCAACATGGCCCGTCAGCAGATTATGGTCGACATGCACGAGTCGGTGCGGCCAACGGGCTTGCACCGCACGTATCCCAACTGGCTGGCTAGTGAAGCTGCCCGCGGCAACGAGTTCAACGCTTGGAGCACCGGCAACCCACCCGAGCACGAAACCATTCTGCCCTTCACCCGCCTCATGGGTGGCCCCATGGACTACACGCCCGGCATTTTCCAGATCAAGCTGGAACCCTGGAACGCTACTGCCAACAAGGGCCGGCAGGTGCACACCACACTGGCGAAGCAGCTGGCCCTCTACGTGACGCTGTACTCGCCGCTGCAAATGGCCGCCGACTTGCCCGAAGCCTACGAAAAGCACCTCGACGCCTTCCAGTTCATCAAAGACGTACCCGTTGATTGGGATGATACGCGCATTCTAGCCGCCGAGCCCGGCGACTACCTCACCACGGCCCGCAAAGCCAAGGGCAAAGAGGAATGGTACCTGGGCAGCATCACCGACGAAAACGCCCGCCAGCAGAACGTGAAGCTCGATTTTCTCACGCCCGGCCAACGCTACGAAGCCACCATCTACGCCGATGGCAAAGGCGCATCTTGGGACCAGAACCCCATGGCTTATCAGATTCGCAAGCAGAAAGTAAACAGCAAAACAACCCTGAAGCTGCAACTAGCCGCGGGTGGTGGAGCGGCTATCAGCATCAAGCCACTGCGGTAGGGGCTGCGGGCAGGCGGCTTTTCGCCGCCCGCCCGCTCGTCGTACACCGGTATCCGGCAAAAAAAGCCACCTGCTTATCGTGGCTGTCCGCTCGGGGCGGATGGCAACCGGGCGGACGGCGAAAAGCCGCCTGCCCGGAGCGAACAAAGCGGCCGCCCGTTGTTACTACTACAAACCTCATCAACTTACTCTCGATGGCAACTCGCATTCCGCAGAAAATACTCGCTCGCCAGCACGAAATCACCGCGGACTACCTGCGGGAGGTGGACAAGCACCTAGACGATATCGTGGCTGGGCGGGCTACGGAGATGTTTGAAGTGCGCGACCTTGCGGAGCGCCTATTTATTCATCCTACGCACCTGAGCAACACCATCAAGCTGACCACGGGCCACTCGCCGTGTTACTTCTTCGAGGCGCGTATTATGGACGTGGCCCGGCAACAGCTGCGCGAAACCAGCCTATCTATTGCCGAAATTGCTGCGGGCCTCACGTTTGATGCTTCCAACTTCACGAAGTTCTTCAAACGCTTCGAGGGCCTCACACCCAAGCAGTACCGGGAGCAAGAGCTAGCCAAGCAGCGGGCGCAAAAAACTGAAACTGTTACCATTTAAACGGAAACAGTCACCAGAATTTGCGGGGATGCGGGGCGCACCTTTGTATCGTACTTAATCAGTGATACAAACCCCATGAACGCCACCAACAAAATAGCCCTGATAACCGGCGGCAGCCGCGGCCTGGGCAAAAGCGCAGCCCTGGAACTGGCCCAAAACGGCACCGATATCATCCTGACCTACCATAGCCGCCAGCAAGAAGCCGCCGCCGTAGTAGCCGAAATCGAAAGCCACGGGCGCAAAGCCGTAGCTCTGCAACTCAATACCGCCGACAGCCACTCGTTCGATGATTTTTGGGCCCAGGTGAGCCAGCAACTGCAAGAGTACTGGCAGCGCCCCACCTTCGACTTCCTGCTCAACAATGCCGGTATCGATGCCGCCTCGCCCTTCGCCGAAACCACCGAAGAGGCGTTTGATCAGCTACTGAACGTGCACTTCAAAGGCGTGTACTTCCTGACTCAAAAGGCATTGCCATTGCTGGCTGACGGGGGCGGCATCATCAATTTCTCCACGGGCCTCACGCGCTTCACTACGCCCGGTTACGCGGCGTATGCTTCCATGAAAGGCGCCATTGAAGTATTCACGAAATATCTGGCCAAGGAGCTAGGCAGCCGCGGCATTCGGGCCAATATCGTGGCGCCGGGCATCGTGAAGACGGATTTCACGAAAGCGGCGCGGGAAGCCCATCCGCAACTCGAAGCCTACATGTCTTCCCAAACCGCGCTAGGCCGCATCGGCGAGCCCGAGGACATCAGCGGAGTAGTGGCCTTTCTCTGCTCCGATAGTTCCCGCTGGGTGAACGCGCAGCGCCTCGAAGCTTCGGGTGGTTATTCACTGTAGAAGCGAGAGGTGAGACCGTAAGATATGAGAAGCGAGACTTTTTGATGTCTAAAAAGCCTCGTACGCAACACCAAGCGCGTAAACACAAAAATGCCCTAGCCTCGCAGCTAGGGCATTTTCATTTGTATCAGCGAAATAGATTCGGCTAGCGTTGAGCAGCGAATTAAGCCGAGAACGACGAGCCGCAGCCGCAGGTGCTTTTAGCCTGGGGGTTGTTGAAAACGAAGCCGCGGGCGTTGAGGCCATCCTGGAAATCGACTTCCATGCCCATTACATACATGGCGTGCTTTTTATCCATGATGAGCGTTACGCCGTCGATATCGAAAGTTTCGTCCTGGTCTTTGGGCTTGTCGAAGCCGAGCAGGTAGCTCAGGCCCGAGCAGCCGCCGCCCTGCACACCCACGCGCAAACCGTATTCGCCGGGCACGTTCTTTTCGGTGAGAATAATACGGACCTCCTCCAACGCGCGGGAAGTGAGGCTGATGGGAGCAAGTTTCGTGGAGACGGCCGTTGCCATATGTTGTTCGTGTTTAGAGAAGTAAGGCGACAAATATACGAAGTCGGCGCAGGAGTGAAGTGACTTTCCCGCCGGACTCGTTGTGGCTATAACAGCAGTAGTCGGTTGGGGGTTCAGGCTATTCCGCGTAGCGCGGAAATCTGTTTCGCGCCACGGTGGCTACTGGCTGCTCGTAACGGCCGGCAACACGTATTGCTCCATCAACTCATCCACCTGCTTGTGCATGTAGGGCTGATTATAGGCGCTGGCTGTCACGACTACCACTAAATCGAGGTCCGTGAAAACGAAGATTTTGTTGCCGCCGTTGCCGCTGCAATAGAACGTTTCGCGCTTTTTTCCGCCAACCTTGTACGTCTTATTCCACCACAAGTAGCCGAAAGAATCGCCGAAGGGCGTGGAGTGATACTTCCGGAAGGATTCCTTGACCCAACCCGCGGGCAGAATCTGTTGCCCGTGCCAAAGGCCCCCATTCTTGTACAACTGCCCGAACTTGGCCAGATCGAGGGGCGTCATGCGCAGGCCGCCGGCAGTGCTAGGCACGCCTTGCGGTGTGTAGTTCCAGCGGTAGCGCGTAATGCCCAGGGGCTGAAACAGCTTCTCTGTGGCGTACTTTTCCAGGCCGCCGGGCACTTTCTGGTTAAGTACGTCGCCGAGCACCACCACGCCGGCCGTGAAGTAGCGCCATTGTTCGCCTGGTTGGCGGTCAGGCGCCATGGGCAGGTTGAGCGTCCACTCCACCCAGTTCGGGCTGGGGTACATGTTGTTTTCGTTGCCCGGCGACTTGTCGTCGTTGTCGTCACCTAGAAAGCCCGAGCTCATTGTTAGTAGTTGGTCGAGCGTGACGCTGGCTTTGGCGGGGCTGTAGTTGCGGTACCGTGGCAGGCGGTAGAAATCAGAAAGGGGCTGAGATATGCTTCGCAAATGGCCTTCTTTCAGCGCAATGCCGGTCAGGGCCGAGGTAAATGATTTGCCCACCGAGCGTGTGTCGTGTAATGTGCTGTTGGTGGTGCCGTTGTAATACTCCTCAATCAGTAGCTTGCCCTTTTTGATAACCACGACGCTGTTGATTTGCTTGAAGACTTTCTCTTCCATCTTGTCCCGCAGCGTCTGCATGAGCGGCCCGTTGTACGACTCAGTGCTTTGCTCCCAATCTTGTTCCGGCGGCGACTGGTACGGCCCCAATGTCTGCCCGCCGCCGTTAAGATCGGGCGATAACAGCAGTAGGCCAGTTGCCAGTAGAAGATTCTTCATGGGCAGCAAAAGTAGTGAACACCAGCAAGGTACGCCGGCTGGAAGATACTGGGTGACAAAGATAAAGACAAATAACTCTAAAACCGGTGATATACAAAGAGAAGTCGCGTCATTGGTTTGTGGGTAGCTAATGCGCTTTGCGGCGCGCGAAACAGATGCAGGACTGCACCTTTTTTGTGCGGTAGCATCGACGTAGCTTGTCTACCTTCGCCCTCCCCGTCCGTTTATTTGTTGTCACTCACCACAGCCACCGCTGCCGCGTTGCGGCCCCACTTGCATGGATACTACCGCCTACATTTTCGACTTGCTCAAAATCATTCTGCCCGCGCTACTCGTGGCGGGTTCCATTTTCTACCTGGTGCAGCAATACCTGGAAAAGGAGCAGCAACGCCGTCTGATTGAGTTGCGACTGGAAAACTCGAAGACCACCTTGCCGCTGCGCCTGCAAGCCCTGGAGCGCGTTACGCTGCTGCTGGAGCGTATCACGCCCAACAACCTGCTCGTGCGCCTGAGCAGTTCCGGCCAAACCGCCGCCGAATACCACCGGCTGCTGCTTCAAGAAATTCGGGCTGAATACGAGCACAACATCAGCCAACAGCTCTACATGAGTCCCGACACGTGGGGCGAGGTGAAAGCCGCCAAGGAAAATGTCCTCACTGCCATCAACAAGGCCTACCAAACGCTGCCTCAGCCCCAGCAAAGCCGCGGCACTGAGCTAGCCAAGCGCGTCCTCGAAACCTTGATTGCCGACGAAACTGACCTCACCGAGCGGGCTCTGCTAATAGTGAAGCGCGAAGCAGCCGGGCTGTTTTAGCAGCGGAGCTTGGGAGCTAGCCCAGACAAAGCGGGCTGTTTGGTGTTGTAAGTTCGTTTTGCTAAGCATTTACGATATGACTAAGACACGCATTGCCGTGGACATGGACGAGGTAATTGCCGACGCCATTGCCCGGTTTCAAGAATGGTACGGAGCGGAATTTCAACTCCAGTTGACTCGTGAACAGCTACGCGGCAAAAGCGTCCATGAAGCCGTGGCGCCCGAACACCAAGCCACTCTGCGCGATTACCCCAACCGGCCCGGCTTCTTCCAGAACTTACCCGTGATAGCCGACAGCCAGCGAGTACTGCGCGAAATGGCCCAACGCCACGACATCTTCATCACCACGGCGGCCATGGAGTTTCCCAATTCCTTCCGCGAAAAGTACGACTGGCTCCAACAGCACTTCGATTTTCTTTCGTGGCGCAACTTCGTGTTCTGCGGCGACAAAAGCATCCTCAACGCCGACTACCTCATCGACGACAACGCCTACAACTTCGAGGGATTTCGCGGGGAAGGCATCCTCTTCGACGCGCCGCACAACGCCCACGAAAGGCGCTACCGTCGGGTGCATACCTGGCAGGAAGTAGCGGACATCTTTCTTTGACCATATGCACAAAAAAGGCTCTGAATACGTTTCAGAGCCTTTTTTGCCAATGCTTTTCTTGCTTTGCTATACGGCCGTCAGCACGGCATCAATGGCGCGCTGGTAGCAGGCTTCGTAGAGAGGCACGATGTTCTCGACGGCGAAGGTTTCGGCCTGGGCGCGGGCGGCGGCTTTGAAGCGCGGCAGGTTCTCGTCGTCGAGCACGTAGAGCGAGTTCTTGACCATATCGGCCACGTCGCCGATTTCGCTTACCATGCCAGTCACGCCGTGCACGTTCAGCTCCGGAATGCCGCCGGCGTTGGTACTGATGACGGGCACTTCGCAAGCCATGGCTTCCAAGGCTGCTAAACCGAAGCTTTCCTTTTCGGAAGGCATCAAGAATAGGTCGGCGATGCTGAGCACTTCTTCCACGGCTTCGAGCTTGCCCAGGAACCGGATGTCGTTGCAGTGGCCGATTTCGCGGCACAACTTCTCGATGCGCGGCCGGTCTGGCCCATCCCCCACGAGTAGGAGCTTAGCCGGCAGCTGCTCCCGCACTCCCGCGAAAATGCGCACCACGTCATCGACGCGCTTTACGGACCGGAAGTTGGAGGTGTGGACCAGCAGCTTCTCACCTTCGGGCGCGATGGCCGCTTTGAAGTGGCTCTTGTTCTGCTTCTGGAAGCGGCTGAGATTGATGAAGTTGGGAATCACCTCAATGTCTTTTTCCACCGCAAAATACTCGTAGGTCTCGCGCCGCAAATCCGCCGAAACCGACGTCACGCCATCCGACTGATTGATGCTGAACGTCACGACCGGCTCGTAGCTGGCATCCTTGCCCACGAGCGTAATATCGGTGCCGTGTAGCGTGGTGACGACTGGGATGCGGATGCCGCGGGTGAGCAGGATTTGCTTGGCCATGAAGGCTGCCGAGGCGTGCGGAATGGCGTAGTGCACGTGCAGTACGTCGAGCTTCTCGTTCTGCACAATGTCGACCATCTTGCTCGCCAGCGCCAGCTCGTAGGGCGGAAACTGGAAGAGCGGGTAGGGCGGCACGTACACTTCGTGGTAGAACAGGTTCTCGTTGAAGAAGTCGAGACGAACCGGCTGGCTGTAGGTGATGAAGTGCACGCGGTGGCCGCGCTGGGCTAGGGCTTTGCCCAACTCGGTGGCCACCACGCCGGAGCCGCCAAAAGTGGGATAACAAACGATGCCGATATTCATGTAGCGGAGGAGAGTAGCGCGAAGCTCCAGCTTCGGGCGTCGTTGAATGGTAGTCGTTGGTGCAGCAGCCACGCGGCGCGAAGCTGGAGCTTCGTGCTACAAAAAAGGCGGCAATTCATCGAGGAAGATGCATTGCCGCCTTTTGCGGATCAAAGAAAAACAAAAGCTGGACAACAGATCATGTCTTTTGCAGCGACTTATAGATAACGTCGTGAATGCGGGTGCGGATGTTGTATTGGCGCAACTTATTGTTGCCCGCGTCGGGGTACACCCGGTTGGAAAGAAAGATGTAGAGGATTTTGTTTTCGGGGTCCATCCACACGCAGGTGCCCGTGAAGCCAGTGTGGCCGAAGGTGCTGGCCGGCGACAATTTGCTGGTGGGGCCTTCGGGCTTGCTTGGGTCGCCGTGGTCCCAGCCTAGGCCGCGGCGGCTGCCCGTTTCAGCACTGCGCGCAAACTCCGTCACGACGGGGTTTTGGAAGTAGCGCATGCCACCGTAGCGGCCATTCTGCAAGTTCATTTGCATGAGAATGGCCAAGTCGTTGGCATTGGCGAAAAGTCCCGCGTGGCCGCCCACGCCGCCCACAAGAGCCGCCGTTTGGTCGTGCACCGTGCCTTGGAGCTGCGTGCGGCGGAAGTAGGTGTCGTTTTCGGTGGGCGCGATGCAGGACTTGGGAAACTTTTGCAGCGGGTTGTAGCTCATGGTGCCGAGGCCCAGCGGCTGGTAGAAGGTTTCGGCCAGGAAGTTTTCGATGGAGCGCTTCAGCAGCTTTTCCGCTATGCGCTTCAGCACAATGAAGCTCAAGTCGCTGTACTCGGTGGGGTACTTGCCTTTTGCTTTGGGCAACAAGCCGGAGCGCTGCACCCAGGTCCACACCGAATCTTCGGCCGTCTGCAAGCTAAATACGTCGGGAGATACTTCGTTGGGAAACGCTGCCGAGCTGGTGCTGGCGTAGAAAGTAGGCTTGAGGCCGTTCTTGGTGATGGTCCGCTCCCAGGTTGGAATGCCGGGTTTGAGGCCCGCTTGGTGCAGCAGCACGTCGCGCACGGTCATGTCCTTCTTGTTGGTTTGCTTCAGCTCCGGCAGATAAGCCGATACTTTGCTGTCCAGGTTGAGCTTGCCCTGGTCCTTGAGGTACATGATGGCCTGCAAGGTGCCCGCCACCTTGGTCACCGAAGCCAAGTCGTAGAGCGTGCTGCTGTTCACGGGCTGCGTCTTGTCGTAGGTGCAGTAGCCGTAGCTTTTGTCGAAAATGACGGCGCCATTTTTCGCCACCAGCACCTGGCAGCCCGGTGCCGCCGCATACGCCACCGATTCCAGCGCGATGTTGTCTATCTGCGCCAGCACGCGCGAATCCAGTCCTTCGCTTTCCGGCGTGGCGTAGCGCAGGCGGCGCAAGTCCGGTGTGGGTAGGCCGGTGCCCACGGGAAGCTCGGGCGTTACGGTTACGGGCAGGCGGCCCACGGCGGGCAGCGCGCCAAACAGCACCTGCGGCACTACTAGCTGCGAGGCGTAATTGTCTTCGTAGCCGCACACCAGCGTACGGGCGCTGTCGAGGTACTTCAGCGCGTAAGCATTGCCCATCGTCACCACCACGGTTTTCACCTTGGGGTTGGCCTGCAATTGCTTGATAAACTTCAGCGCTCCATCGCCCAAACCGTAGTTGTGGGTGGGCGTGTTGTTCATGTTGTGCAGCGTCACTACCACCACGTTGTAAGGCTCCAAGCGCGGCAGAATACGCGCAAACGTGGAGTCCGGCGCGTAACGGTTCGGCACCGGATACACCGGCCCGTTCTGGTACTTGCCCATAATTTCGCCGAGCGTGCTGCCCGCCCCGGCGCCCACCGTTACGGTGGCAATGCGGAGCGTATCGAGACGGTGGAAGGGAAGCAGGTCGTCGTTGTTTTTGACGACGGTCGTAGCGTGCTCGAAGATTTCCTGCGCCACGGTGCGGCTTTGCGGCCGGCTGAGGTTGGTCATCAGGTTGGGCACGTCAATGCGCTGCGTATGGTTGAGGCCGGCCCAGAACTTGGCCCGCAGAATCTTGCGCACCCGCTGGTCCACTTCCTCCTGCGAGAGTTTGCCTTCGGCCAGCTTTTCCTTGATCTTCTGAATAGCTATCGGTACGTCTTCCGAGAAAAGCAGCACGTCGTTGCCGGCCAGCAATGCCAGTACGTCCAGTTCGCCGGGTTTGTAGAGGTTGGCTACGCTCTTCATATTGAGCGCGTCCGTAAACACCAGCCCCTTGTAGGCCATCTTCTCCTTCAGCAGCCCCGTCACCAGATTCCGGGAGATGGTAGCCGACACGGAGCGCACGGTATCAAACAGCGGCATGTACAGGTGGCCTACCATCACGCCCATCACGCCGGCCTGAAAAGACTGCTGAAACGGGTACAAATCCACGTTGGTAAGCCGCGCCAGGTCGGAGTTTATAACTGGCAGCGCCACGTGCGAGTCCACGTCGGTGTCGCCGTGGCCGGGGAAGTGCTTCACGACGGCAATGATGCCGTGGTCCTGCAATCCGCGAATGTAGGTCACGCTGCGTTTGGCTACCTGCTCTTTGTCTTCACCAAATGAGCGGTTGCCAATAACCGGGTTGTCGGGGTTGGAATTGACATCGACGACGGGCGAGAAGCTGATGTGCACGCCCAGGGTCTTCATTTTGAGGGCAATTTCGCGGCCCATCTGGTACACGTACTGGTCGTCGTCCATGGCGCCGAGCGTCATCTGCTTGGCGAAGTGCGTCGATGAGTCGAGGCGCATGTCGAGGCCCCATTCGGCATCCATCGAAATGAGCAGCGGTACTTTGGCGGCCGCTTGGTAGCGGTTGGTGAGAATAGCCTGCCGCCGCGGGCCGCCCTGCAAAAACATGAGCCCACCAATGCCCTGGTTGCGCACCAAAGCCTCGATGCTCTGCACGTGCCGTTTGTCCTTGTTGGAGTAAGCGGCCACCATGAACAGCTGGCCTAGGCGCTGGTCGGGGGTGAGGGAACTGAAAACACTATCAACCCAGTTCTGCTCCGCCACGGAACGGGGGCGAGCGGCGTCCTCATACGGCACCGCCGAAGAGATGAGGAGACCCGTGGCAGCCAGCAGCAGCAATAAGATTCTAATCCGAAAATCCTTGAGCATGGGCTCCCGTGATGGTGTCTGGCGGATGATAGTATGGTTGAAAGCAAGCAGAATTCGCCCTACTTTTGTTCCAGTTCGCGGGCGGGAAAAAGGGTGGTCCGGCGGGCCCGGCCACCGTGAGAGGTGGGCCCGAGGCATCCGGTCTGCCGCTCTTTCCAACACGCCAACCTGGGTCTCCAGCCGACGCAACGCACACGAATGTTGGCCGCAAACTTACGGAGAAATTCCGGCCCTTGGTTGGCAACTCAACGAGTGAATCCAATTGCTCAACGTGTTACCGCCTTTCTTTTCATCTTTTGTATCATTTCTCTATCACTGCCATGGCTGACATAATCCAGCTGCTTCCCGAGTATTTGGCCAATCAGATTGCCGCCGGGGAAGTGGTACAGCGTCCGGCTTCGGTGGTCAAGGAGCTGCTCGAAAACGCCGTCGATGCGGGGGCCACCCAAGTGCAGCTCATCGTCAAGGATGCCGGCAAGCAGCTGGTGCAAGTAGTCGATAATGGCTCTGGCATGAGTGCCACCGACGCGCGCATGAGCCTTGAGCGCCACGCCACTAGCAAGATCCGCACTACTGACGACCTGTTCCGTATTCGCACGCTTGGCTTCCGCGGGGAGGCTCTGGCCAGCATTGCCGCCGTAGCTCAAGTGGAGCTGCGTACCAAACAACGCGAGCACGAAACCGGCACCTTGCTGCTCGTGGAAGGCTCCCAAATCACGAGCCAGCAGCCCACCGCCTGCCCAGATGGCACCAGCATCAGCGTGAAGAACCTGTTCTTTAACGTGCCCGCCCGGCGCAATTTCCTCAAAAGCAACGCCGTGGAGATGCGCCACATCCTCGACGAGTTTCAGCACGTGGCGCTGGCAAACTCGCAGATGGCGTTTTCGCTGTTTCAGAACGACATGGAGGTGTTCAACCTGCCAGCCGGCAAGCTCAGCCAGCGCATCGTATCCCTGCTCGGCAACGGCTACAAGGAGCAGTTGGCGGCCTGCGAAGAAGTGACGCCGTTTCTGTCGGTGAAGGGCTTTATCGGCAAGCCGGAGTCGGCGAAGAAGAGCCGGGGCGACCAGTTCTTCTTCGTCAACAACCGCTTCATTCGCTCAGCCTACCTCAACCACGCCGTGCTGGCGGCCTACGAGGGGCTGCTGCCCAAGGAGACGCACCCGTTCTACGTGCTGTTTCTGGACCTCGACCCCAAGGCCATCGACATCAACGTGCACCCCACTAAGACGGAAATAAAGTTTGAGGACGAGAAAACCGTCTACGCCATTGTGCGGTCGGCGGTGAAGCAAAGCCTGGGCCTGCACAACATGGCGCCGTCCCTGGACTTCGAGGGCGACGTGAACTTTGCGCCTATTCAGCCCTTGCGTTCTTCCGGTCCCCAAAGCAACTCCTTCTCCGCCGACGACTTCCGGCCCGATGCCCTGGCCTCGGCGGCTTCGCAGGCGGCTACGTCCGCACCCCGCGAAACCCGCCCCAGCGCCGCCCGGGCCGATGCCTACGAGCGGCAACTGCCGCCCCGGCCCACGGAGCAGGCTAAGCGCGAGCTAGAGGAATTCTACAAGACCCTGAGCCAGGTGAACGTGCCCGAGGTAGAGCGCGAAGCCACGGTCAAAGGCGAGCCGGTACCGTCGGCCTCGGCCCTAACAGCGCAGGTAACAGCAGCAATTAACCAAGTAGCTACGGCTGCCACGCCTGAGTTGCCGCTACGCGAAACCGCCGCCAACCCCGGCAATAAAGTGCTGCAAGTGCACGGGCAGTACCTGTTGGTGGCCGTGAAATCGGGGCTGATGCTGATAGACCAAGCGGCGACGCGGGAGCGAATTTTATATGAGCAGTACACTCAGACGCTGGAGCGCGACACGGGCGCTTCGCAAACCTTGCTGTTTCCGCGTACTGTCACGTTCACGCCCCAGGATTTTGCCGTGCTGCGCGAAGTAGAAGAAGCTCTACGCAGCCTCGGCTTCCGCTTCACCGACTTTGGCAAACACACCATTGCGGTAGAAGGAATCCCGGCCGACGTGCCCGCCCGCGACGAGAAGGAGCTACTCGAAGGACTCATTGAGCAGTTTCGCACCCACGCCGGCCCCGTGAAGCTAGACCGGCGCGAGCAAATGGCCCGCGCCCTGGCCCGCCGCGTGGCTGCCACGGCTGCCTCCGCCCGCCTCTCCGACACCGAAATGACCACCTTGGTTGATAAGCTCTTTGCCTGCGAGGTGCCCGGCTACACGCCCGATGGCCGTCGCACCCTGGTCTTGCTGGAGCTGAGCCAGCTTCAGTCTTTCTTTACTCGTTGATTTTGCCGTACCGGTGGTTTGAACGGACCCCTTAGTGCTCGGTAAAGGGCCAGGCATGCAACCGGCAGCCACAGAATATGCTCGGCGAAATCTGTTTAATCAGCGTAAGGAAAATCAAAAATCAACGACAATACCTTCATCTGCGCAACCCCGCACTTCATGTTTCAACTCACTCCCATCGTCCGCAACTTGCTTATTGCCAATATACTGGTGTTTTTTCTGCAAAGCCAGTTCGGGGCGCGGGTTGATGTATTAGGGGCCCTGTACCCGTTGGGGTCGGTGTACTTTCAGCCGTGGCAGTTCGTAACGTATATGTTTCTGCATGGTAGCATTGGGCACCTAATTTCCAACATGCTGGGACTGGTGTTCATTGGCGCTTCTTTGGAGAACGTGTGGGGCCCGAAACGTTTTCTGACGTTCTGGCTGATCTGTGGCATCGGAGCTGGGGTGCTTTACGAAGGGGTGCGCTACTACGAACTGCACCAAATGAATGAGGCCCGCCTAGCCTTCCATGAGGCGCCTTCGGATATTGCCTTGGCCGATTATTTCCGGGCTCATTATCCTATCTATGAGCCGGGGGCTGTAGCAATGGCCAGATCCATGAAGGCCAACCCTGGCAATACCGCTATTTTAAAGGATGCCAACGAAGCTGTTGATAATGCCTACGACATCGTGCTCAATAGTCCCTCGGCTGGTATGCTGGGGGCTTCCGGGGCGCTGTTTGGGGTGTTGTTTGCGTTTGGCTTCCTGTTTCCGCAGCAGACACTTTTCATCTTTCCCCTGCCCATTCCCATCAAAGCCTGGCTGTTTGTGTTTCTGTACACGGCCTACGAGCTATACTCCGGCCTGCACCGCACACCTGGCGACAATGTGGCGCACTTCGCGCATTTGGGCGGAATGTTGATTGGGTTCATCGTGTTGAAAATCTGGCAGCGCAATGGCACGCACTATGGCTGACCCGGCTTCCGAACAAGCCGAATGGTACCGTTGGGGTACCCACCTGCGCCGCTTCTTTTGCCTTCCCATCCATGAGTATTCTGAATGACATCCGCGCCGCTTTCACCCGGCGCGACAATGCCCTGACCCAACTGCTGCTGATTAACGTGCTGGCCTTCGTGGCACTGTTGCTGGTGCGCGTGGGTCTGTATCTGCTCACGAAGCAATTTGCCTACATGCCCGTGCTGGAATGGCTGGCCGTCCCGAGTGAGCCGTTTCGCCTGCTTACGCGTCCCTGGACCCTGCTGACTTACAGCTTCCTACATGTCGATTTCTTCCACATTCTATTCAATCTGCTGAACCTGTACTGGTTCGGCGCCCTGTTGCGCGAATACCTCGGCGACCGTAAACTGGTAAGTCTCTATGTGCTAGGGGCGTTGGCGGGAGCTATATTGTACTTGCTGGCCTTCAACCTGATACCGGTGTTTCAGGAGCGCCATGCCATTCTGTTTGGTGCCTCAGCCAGCGTTATGGCCATCATTGTGGGAGCCGCCACGCTACTGCCCGACTACACCTTCAGCTTGCTTCTGCTGGGCCCGGTGCGCATTAAGTACATTGCGGCCGTGGTGGTAGTACTTTCCATTGCCGGCATTGATGGTGGCAACCCCGGCGGCGAAATCGCGCACTTGGGGGGCGCTTTTATTGGCTTCTTGTTCATTAAACAGCTCCAGCGGGGCCGCGACCTGGGCCGCCCTGTGCAAGCCGTCGGCGACTGGGTGGGAAGGTTATTCTCCGGGCAGTCCCGCGTCCGTGTAACGCACCGCGGTGGTGGTGCCGCAACGTCGGCGGCGCGCAAAGGCAGCCCGGCTAAACCTGAGCAGGAAGACATCGACGCCATCCTCGACAAGATTTCCCGCTCTGGCTACGAAAGCCTGTCGAAAGAAGAAAAGCAGCGACTCTTCAAAGCCAGCCAGAAATAGCTTCCGAAGCGTAATCGCAGGGCTGCTCCATAGTGCTCAAACCCAAGCCAGCATCCGCTGGCTTGGGTTTTTAGTTAGTTGCGCACCAGTGTAGAAATGGCTAGCCGCTCGTCCCGCGTGAAGCAAGAAGCAACCAACTAAGCACTATTAGCCTATTTGCTCATGTGCCACTGCCGCCGCGCGGGCGGGAGTCGCTTAATGGCGTAGCGCAGCGCCGTCCGTGGTAGCTGGCCGCGGTGGTCAGCCAGAAATTCCTCCAGTGCTTCCTCGTTGCGCTTGCCCACTTCGCGCAGCATCCAGCCGGTGGCCTTATGAATCAAGTCGTGAGGGTGGGAGAGGAGCTGGGCAGCTAGTGCGAAGGTGTCGGCAAATTGGTGCTGGCGAATGAAGGCCAGCGTCGATACAATAGCCATGCGCTGACTCCAGAGGTGCGGCTCAGCGGCCAGGTCATAGAGTGGGGTGCGGTCCTTGTCGAGCAGGTAGGTGCCGAGCAGCAGCGGGCACGTGATGTCCACCAAGTTCCAGTTGTTGACGAAGCGCCGGTTGGCCAGATATGCCTCATGAATGGCCTGGCGGCCAGCAGGGCCGGCTTTGGCGAATTGCAGCGTCCAGATGATGAGAGCGGTTTGGCGGCACTCGTGCCAGGGACTGTGCAGCAGATATTCCGCTTCCGCCAGTGGCAACGCCCGAAACTCCCGCGCCACGAGCCGCTGCTGCGGCAGGGTGAGACCAAGGAATTGGTCACCCTCGCCATATTGCCCGGGGCCGGTTTGGAAGAAGCGTTGCAGCAGCGCCGCACGGGCCTTATCGGCCAGGGTACGGAGGGCGGCTTCAACGGTCTGGGCAGTCATGAGGAAGCCGTTCGAGCTGGTTGATCTAGCCGATATCGTATTTAATATCCGACTCATTGTGGGTGTAGAAGTAGGCGTAGTTGGAGCACATTTCTTCCCAGCCGGCTTTGGTAGCGTACTTCTGGTGCATCACATCTTCCCAGGCAATGCGCATCTGCCGGGCGCATACCAGCGGCCTTACCTGCCCCACGCCAGTACCGAGCCCCGGAATAGCCACAGTCCGCACTTTTTCCCGCACACTTTCTCCAGTACTGAGTTTGCCGTGTTGCAATAGCAGCAGCACAGCCTTCATGCTCTGGTACACATTGGGTCCGCGCGTGATGGTCATGGGCGTGCGCATGGTGGGAGCAGCAATGAGATAGGGAAACAAGGTGCTTCCCGTGTCGATAATTTCGGCCTGCCCCACCAGCAGTTCGCCGTAATATTTCTCGCGAATGACGCGCTGCAAGTCCTTCTCCAGATGCCAGCCCAGGTGCTTGGAAATGGCGAAATCAATGCCGCCATTCATGTAGCCGAAGCTATTGGCGGGGCTGACGAGTGCATCAGCGGGATGGTCGAAAATGGAGCCGTGATGAGCGGTGACTTCCGGGACGTCGGCGAATACTTTCGCCCAGGCTTCGGCTACTTCTGGATTGGTGTCGATGAGGTTTACGTGCATGTATCGGGTTTCGTGCTCACAAGATACTGAATGCTGGCAGCGCCCCCAAGCGAATCGTCTGTAGCGTACTGACGTCGAACTCGGTAAATTGAATTTTCCGAATTCAGGCCTTAAAGAGAAGGTTCGGAGTGAGTATATAGTGGGTATATCCAAACAAGGGTACTTGAGTGCTTCTCGCCACTTGTGAGAATATAATCTTACCAAGGTTCCAGACGCTAGCGAAGCTGCGCGTGATGGCATAAAGCAAAACCGGCCGCCCCGCGCTAGCGGAACGGCCGGTTTCTTATCCGAAGAATAGGAAGCTTAGGCCGATGCCTTGCTCATGTTGTCCAGAGCGTCCATTACTTCTTTCACGTGGCCACGGGAGGTTTCCAGCAGGGCTTTTTCCTCGTCATTGAGTTGCAGCTCAATTACTTTCTCGATGCCGTTCTTGCCGAGAATAACCGGGGCGCCCAGGTACACGCCGTCGATGCCGTACTCGCCTTCGAGGCGGATGCAGACGGGGAACACGCGGCGCTGGTCGCGCACGATGGCTTCTACCATTTGGGCAGCGGCGGCGCCAGGCGCGTACCAGGCCGAAGTGCCCATGAGCTTCACCAGCTCCCCACCACCGTTGGTGGTGCGGGCCACGATGGCGTCGAGAGAGGCTTTGTCAATGAGTTCTGTGACTGGAATGCCGCCGACGGTGGTGTAGCGGGGGAGCGGCACCATGGTGTCGCCGTGGCCACCCATGAGTACCGCCTGAATGTCCTTGGGGCTTACGTTGAGGGCTTCGGCCAGGAAGGCGCGGTAGCGGGCCGTGTCCAGAATGCCGGCCATGCCAAACACCTTGGTCCGGTCGAGGCCGGAGGTGAGGTGGGCCTGGTAGGTCATCACGTCGAGCGGGTTGCTCACGATGATGATGATGGCGTTGGGCGAGTGCTGCACCACCTGCTCGGTCACCGATTTCACGATGCCGGCGTTGGTCGAAATCAGGTCGTCGCGGGTCATGCCGGGCTTGCGGGGCAGGCCGGAGGTAATCACCACCACGTCGGAGTTAGCGGTGCGGCTGTAGTCGCCGGTTACGCCCACCGTGCGCGAGTCGTACCCGATGATGGGCGCTTTTTGCCAGATGTCGAGGGCCTTGCCTTCGGCGAAGCCTTCTTTAATGTCGACCAGAACAATTTCGTTGGCAATCTCGCGGGTGGCTAATACATCGGCGCAGGTAGCGCCCACGTTGCCAGCTCCAACTACGGTAACTTTCATCGGGTGAGGAATTGGGTTGTACGATTTAGGTTCGGGCGTAAAGCTACTGCTTGGATGGTTGAATTGAATGGCTTACTGGTCGAATTGTTAAAGGGCTGAATGGCTGCCGGGCCCGGTCATGGGGCGTGCCGCACTGGCTGGTCACACGTTTTGCTGGTTGGTACAGCGTCGGGAGTGGCGCGCACGGGTCCAGCGGCAAAAAACACAGGTCCAGCAGCGGCGGGTACGAGTCTGGTAGCAACGAATACGCCTCTACTAGCCGTGGGTACGGGGCCAGCAGCATCGGGTACAGGTCCGGCAGCGGCGGATACGGGTCCGGCAACAAAAGGCACGGGTCAAGTTGCGGCGGGTACAGGTCCGGACGCGCCGCACACGGCTCCAGTACCGGCGAACATACCTCCGGCACTAGTGAACACACCTCTACTCTCTGGTGAAGCATGTCGTCTCTCTCCCAGACCGGCTCCTGTCATTTACAAACAGGCTGTTATAGATTCGATTTACGGGCGAGGTAAAAAAATTAGGCGTTAGAGCGGTTTGGGCGTCGGAGTACGGCGGGGTAGGGGCGGGGGCTGGCCTCGGCGTCTGCTCATTGCTACACCGCTCTACGGAGTGGGGCGACGGACTAAAGTCCGTGCCACAAGCAGGTGCCCGGTCGTTGTGTTGTGGCACGGACTTTAGTCCGTAGCCCGCCCTACCGCCCGTATCCCGGCCGCGTACCGAGAGCGGTTTCGGCGTTAGGGGAGGGGCGGAGGCTGTTGCCTCCTCAGGGTACACGCATCCCCAAACCGCTCTAGTGAATGTTGAACGACCAACCATTTAACCATTAAACCATGTAGCCATTCAACTACATCCGCTTCACTACCAGCACCCGCTCGGTATCGTCGCTCACGCGGAACCGCTCGTCGGGACGGAAGCCGATGACCCAGGCAATCTTGCCGTCGCCGGAGCAGAGCACGTGCACGTTGTCTTTGAGGTTGAGCGGCACTTTCTGGTCGATGAGGAAGTCGGAGAGCTTCTTTTTGCCTTTCATGCCGATGGGCATAAACCAGTCGCCTTCCTGCCAGGGGCGCACAATGAGCGGGAATTTCAGGGTATCGGCATCCAAGGCGGCTACGGCTTTGCCGCGGGGTACCTCAAAGCCTTCGGCCACTTCTTGCAGCTCCAGACGCAGGTGCAGCCCATCCATCTTGAGTGCTTCCTGCCCCGCCTGTACTTGGTGGGTCCCGAATTTGGTGAGGTTGCGGCGCGTAATCACCAGCTGCTCCCGGTCCTTCACCAGTCGGTGCGTCGGCGACTCGAAGCGGCGGCCCGGCTCGGCGCTGAAGGCGGCCACGATGTCCTTCACCACCGGAAAGCTGAACCCGAACGGCCGCAGCAGCTCGTGCAGCACCAGGGCCGTAGCGGCCGTTTTTTGCAGCAGCCGGATGTCGAGGTAGGTGACTTCCTCCTCGGTGCGCTGGGCCTGGGCGGCGGTATCGGCCACGTAGCGCCGCACGATTTCCTCGGCCCCACCCACCCGCTCGGCCGTGAATTGCAGGGTCTGGTCGAGGTTGGGGTTGATGGCGCGCAGCACGGGTAGCACCTCCTGGCGCAGGCGGTTGCGCTGGTACACGGGGCTGTCGTTGGAGGCGTCTTCGCGCCAGATGAGGTGGTGCTCCACCAAATACTCGAACAGCGCCGGCTTGCCGATGCCCAGCAGAGGACGGACGAGGCGGCCATTTTTGGGCCGGATGCCATGCAAACCCGCCAGCCCGGTACCGTGCGTGAGGTTGAGCAGCATGGTTTCGGCGGCGTCGCGCTGGTGGTGGGCGGTGGCAATGTAGGTGAGGCCCTGGGTCTGGCGCAGCCGCTCAAACCACTCGTAGCGTAAGGCGCGGGCTGCCATCTGCGTTGAAATGCCTTCCTGCGCGGCAAACGCCTTGGTCTGGAAAAACTCGGCGAAGTAAGGCACCTCGTACTTCTTGGCCAGCTTGCGCACAAACTCCTCATCAGCATCGGCCTCCTCGCCGCGCAGCCCGAAATGGCAGTGCGCTATGGCAAATTGCGCGCCCAGTCGGTGCAGCACGTCGGCCAGCGCCACGGAGTCTTGCCCGCCGCTCACGGCCACGAGTAAGGTGTCGGTTTGCAGGGAGAAAAGGTCGTGTTCTTCGATGTAGCGGCGGACTTGGTCGAGCATATAAAGCAATGAAGCGAACCGCAAAAATACGGAGGATGCCTTGTTGGGCGTTAGGCATTTCAAACCAAAGACCACCTGAATGGTATGGTTACCGGAGGTGCGAAGTTTGAGCCTTGTATGATGCCCTATCTGCTGTGCCGCTTACGGTATTTTGCTTTGGTGATAAGCCTGCCGCTGCTGGCCGGTTGTAATCGGCCTACTAAGCCGCGGCCCGCCAGCCAACAACCCCTGGTAATTGGCCATGCTGGCTCTGGTTTCATAACCCCGCTCATGCCGTTCAATCCGCTGCCCGCCAATAGCATGGCCAGCATCAGGCTGGCGCTGGCGCACGGCGCCGATGGGGTGGAAGTGGACCTCCAGCTCAGCCAGGACAGCGTAGTGATGCTCTATCACGACCAGACGCTGGAGTCCATCACCAACGGGCACGGCTGCGTGTACGAGCAACCCGCGGCGGCGCTGCAACAGCTGGACTACCAGGGTGGGTGGTTCTACGATTTGTGGCACGAGGAGCGGCCCGTCACGCTGCAAACCCTGCTCGACACGCTCAGCAAGCGTCCCACCTTGCCTTATCTGCATTTCGACCTGCACGAAACCAACGCCTGCAATGCCAGGCAGCCGCTTGGCCGGGCACCGGCGCTGGCGCGGGCACTGGGCCGTTTGCTGGCCCAGTATCCCTGGCCCCCGGAGCGGCTCTTGCTTGTTACCACGAACCAGTCTTCCCTGGCGGCGCTACGCCAGGCGCTGCCCGGTATTCCGGTTGGGCTGGAGATAACCGAGAATTTCGGCAAGCAGTTTGATGTGGCCAAATCGGAGAAGGTGCAAGCCATTGTGGTTCCGAAGGACTTGATAACGCCAGAACGCACGGTGCAGGCGCGCGCAGCTGGCTTGCAGGTTATCACGTTTGGCGGGCGCTCCAAAGGAACCATCCAACGGCTGTTAGACTGTCAGCCCGATGCCATTGAGGTGGACAATGTGCCCAACATGCTCACGTTGCTGGGCCGGCCGGTGCAGGAGTAAGAACCTGGCTAAGCACGCTGATACCAGAACCAGCACGGGGCAGCGCGTTGGCCTTGCTGCGTTGTATTGACCTGTCACCGCCTCATTCTACCAGTGCGTATCGCTCAACGGGAGGCGGCAGCTTCGCGCAAGACACCCTCAGCGCGCCGCCGCACGGGGGCAGATTCCCTACCTTTGCTCTGAAATGCTTTCACCTAGATTTCTTCTGCTGCTTTTATTGGTTTCGTTGCCCCTACTGACCGTGGCCCAACGCAAACCAGCTACGCCACCCACCCCGCCCAAACGCCAACGCATTGAGTTGCTACCCGGCACGGAGCGTCTGATAGGGGGCACGTTTAATGGAGTTGAAATCCGCAAGTTGATTGGCAACGTGAGCTTTCGGCAGGGCACCACGCTCCTGTATTGCGACTCCGCCTACCAGTATCTCGACAAAAACGCGCTGGAGGCCTTCAGCAACGTGCGCATCATCCAGAATGATACCATCACCATCACCGGCGACCGGGGCACCTACGACGGCGACACCCGCAAGGCCCGCATCACCGGCAACGTGGTCCTGCGCGACCCACGCATAACGCTCACCACCCAGGTGCTCGATTACGACCTGAATACCAATCTGGCCTACTACAGCACCGGCGGCCACCTCACCGACCCCGAAAACACGCTCGACAGCCGCTTCGGCTACTACAACACCCAGACCAAGGTGTTCAGCTTCAAGCGCGACGTGAAGCTGGTGACCAAAGACAATACCATCGATACCGACACGCTGCAATACAATACGGTATCCAAGATTGCCGTCTTCCTCGGGCCTACGCGCATCAAGGGTAAGGACGGCACGCTCTACGCGGAAAACGGCACTTATAACACCATCACGCGGGTTTCCAACTTCCAGAAGAACGCCAAAATTGAGACGCCCAACTATCTGCTCGGCGGCGACAAGCTGGTCTATGACGAGGCGCGACAGTACGGCGTTGCCACCGGCCACGTCTCGATGACGTCGAAGAAAGACAACCTCGTGATTCGGGGGGACGTGGGGCGCTACTGGCGCACGCTGGGCCGCACCCAGGTGCACGGAGCGCCCGTGATGCGCAACATTTCCGGCAAAGACACGCTCTATCTGGCCGCCGATACGCTTATCAGCCAGGAAGGCCGCCCGCCGCGCAACGAGGCCGGCGTGCTCTACGCCTATCCGAAAGCCAAAATCTTTCGCACCGACTTGCAAGGCCGCTGCGACTCGCTCACCTACGACCGGCAGGATTCCATCATCTACCTCAACAAGAATCCCATCCTCTGGAACGACAAAAACCAGCTCACCGCCGACAGCATGGATATTCGGCAGCGCAAGGGCAAGGTAGACCAGATGCGGCTCTACGCCAACGCATTCATCATCGGGCAAGACACGCTGCTGAACTTCAACCAGGTGAAGGGCCGCAACATGGTGGCCTACTTCCAGAACAACTCGATAAAAAAAGTGGACGTGCTTGGCAACGCCGAGAGCCTCTACTATGCTCTTGAGGCTGACACGGCTGTAAGTGGTATGAACAAAGCCATATCGGCCACGATGGTGCTGCGTTTTGCCGAAAGCAAGCTGCAAACCATCAGCTTCCTCACCAACCCCGACGCCAGCTTTATTCCGCCCCATGAGCTAAAACCCGAGGATCAAAAGCTGAAGGGTTTCCAGTGGCGGGCCACGGAACGCCCAACCCGCCGCGCGGTGTTAGGCAAGCACTTTGCCTTGCCAGTGAAAGCCAAGCCTAAAAAGAAAACCAAACCGGCAACTAAAACCAGCGCCAAACCGAAAGCCAAAGCCACCCCGAAACCGCCTTCAAAGTCGCCTGCGCCACCCAAGGCCACCCCGAAACCGGTAGCTCGGCCAGCAGTGCCGGGCAGTAAGGCGCCGGCCGCGCGGTAGGGTCTCTTTCCTCAACCCGTAAACACCTTCAGCCATTCAGGCAGAATCCGTTACCTTTGCGCCCCTTATGCATACTTTTCGCCCGACCCTTTTTGTTCTGTTGTTGAGCACGCTGCTGCTCGGCGCCTGCAGCGGCTACCAGAAGCTGCTTAAGAGCAACGATGTGAACAAGAAGTACGAAGCTGCCATTCAGTACTACGACAAAGGCGACTTCTTCAAAGCCGGTACGCTGCTCGAAGACCTCGTGCCGCTACTCAAAGGTCGTCCGGAAGCTGAAAAAGCCCAGTTTTACTTCGCCAACACCAACTTCCGCCAAAGCAACTACACGCTCAGCGCCTACTACTTCAAGTCCTTCGCCGACACGTATCCCAACTCCCAGTACGCCGAGGAAGCTAAGTTCCTGCAAGCCAAGTCGCTGTTTCGCGACTCGCCAGAGTGGGAGCTAGATCAAACGAACACCTATTCGGCGCTGGAAACCCTCCAGGAGTTCCTGAACGGCTACCCTAGCAGTACCTTCCGTCCCGAAGCGGAAAATATGTCGCAGGAGTTGCAAAAGAAGCTGGAAAACAAAGCCTACCAGGGCGCCAAGCTCTACTACAATCTGCGCTACTATCAGTCGGCCGTAGTGGCTCTGACCACGTTCCAACAGCAGTTTCCGGCTTCAGCCTTCAACGAAGAAGCGGATTTCCTAAAGGTTAGCGCCCAGTACGATTTGGCCCGGGAAAGCGTGCCGGAGAAGCAGCGGGAGCGGTACCTGGAAGTAACAGCGTTCTACCAGCACTTCATCGACACCTACCCGCAGAGCCGGCGCCTGAAAGAAGCCGAGCGGATGTACACCGATGCCCGCGACCAGGCCGCCAAGCTCAAACCCGCCGAGCCGACGGCCGCAAAGTAATAGGAATGGCTTAATTGTTACATGGTTGAATGGTTAGCCGTTCTTGATCAACAATTAAGCAATACAACAATTTAACTATTGACCCCATGAAAACCCCGAACAACGCCTCCGCCTCCATCGTGACCCGCAACATGTCGGAATTCGCGGCCGAAACCGGCAACGTATACGAGTCCATTGCTGTCATCTCGAAGCGTGCCAACCAACTGGCTGTAAAGCTGAAAGAGGAGCTAAATAGCAAGCTGGCCGAATTCGCTACCACCGTCGACAACCTTGAAGAGGTGTTCGAAAACCGGGAGCAAATCGAAATCAGCAAGCACTACGAGCGTCTGCCCAAACCTACCAACCTCGCTATTGAAGAGTTTTTGGAAGGTAAAGTACACTATCGCACGCCCGCCGAAGAAGACCTGACCGAAGGCCGTAAAGCCGAGTAATTGTCATTTCCAGCGCAGCGAGAAATCTGAGGAACGCCGTTTGGTGCCAGATTAGATTTCCCGCTGCGCTGGAAATGACAGCATTGTTGCGTGATGCTGCAAAAACGCAAAATCTTACTGGGAGTGTGCGGTAGTATTGCCGCCTATAAAGCCGCGCCATTGGTGCGGCTGCTCGTCAAGGCCGGAGCCGAGGTGCAAGTCATTCTGACGGCCTCGGCTTCGGCTTTTGTTACGCCCCTCACCTTGGGCACGCTCTCCAAAAATCCCGTGCTGCAAGGGTTCCTCAAGGATGAAGCCGCCGGCGAATGGCACAATCACGTGCACCTGGGCCTCTGGGCCGATGTGCTACTGGTAGCGCCAGCTTCGGCCAACACGGTGGCCCACTTCGCCCACGGCCTCTGCGACTCGCTGCTCGACGCTGTGTATCTCTCGGCGCGCTGCCCCGTGCTGCTGGCCCCCGCCATGGACCTCGACATGTACGCCCATCCCGCTACCACTGCCAACCTAGCCAAGCTCCGTTCCTACGGCAACATCGTGCTCGATTCCCCCGCCGGCGAGCTAGCCAGCGGCCTTTCCGGCCCTGGCCGCATGCTGGAACCCGAAGACATTGTAGTCGAGCTGGAGCGGTTTTTTGGAGGGATGAGGGATGAAGGATGAAGGATGGCCTAAGCAGGCAATTGTTTGTTGCCGTTGGTTCCGGTCTGCTCGCTTTTTCGGCGAGCTGACCGGTCGCCGCGAGCTGAGGTTGCTTCGTTTACTTAACTGCCGCAATTCAGAATTCAGAATTCAGAATTCAGAATGAACGGATGGCGCGCCCTTCGACCGGTCAGCCCGCCGAAAAAGCGGGCAGACCGGGACGTGCTACCAATTGCTCATTCCTCATTGCTAATTGTTCATTGAATACAGCCTAGCGCTTCCCCAATTCATAATTCCTCATTCATAATTCAGAATTTAAAAGATGCTTGTGCTTATTACTGCCGGACCCACGTACGAGCCGCTTGATCCGGTGCGGTTTATCGGCAACCATAGCACCGGCAAGATGGGCTACGCGCTGGCCGAGGCGTTTGCGGCGGCTGGGGCCGAAGTGACGCTCATCAGTGGCCCCAGCAACCTACCCGACCCTGCGAATCCGCACATTCAGACGCAGCGCGTAACCACTGCCGACCAGATGTATGCGGCGGCAGCAGCGGTGGCGTCCCAAGCCGATGTGTGGGTATTCGCGGCGGCCGTTGCCGACTATAAGCCAGCCCAGGTGGCGGAGCAGAAAATCAAAAAGGACGGCGACACGCTCACGCTGGATCTAGTGAAGAACGTGGATATTGCCGCCACGCTCGGGAAAATGAAGCGGCCCGAACAATATTCCGTGGGTTTTGCGTTGGAAACAAACGACGAGGAAGCCCACGCCCGCGACAAGCTGCGCCGCAAGAACTTCGACCTCGTGGTGCTCAATTCCCTGCGCGATGCCGGCGCCGGGTTTCGCCACGATACCAACAAAGTGACGCTGCTGGACGCGCAGGGCCAAACTCGTATCTTTGAAGTAAAGCCCAAGGCCGAAGTGGCCCGCGACATTGTTGAAGCTGTTCTTGCCCGTTTGCCCCGTGAAGCATAAATCTCCGCTGTCTGCCTTACTCGTTATCTTGATTGCGCTGCTGACCAGCCACTCCGGCCAGGCGCAGGAAATCCAGGCTCAAGTGCGCGTCACCACCGAAAACGTGACCATTGCGGACCGGCAGCTGGTGCAGCAGATGCAGAACGACATGCAGACGTTCATCAACACCCGCTCTTTTACCAGCCAGACCTACCGGCCCGAGGAGCGAATTCAAATGCGAATATTCGTGGGCATTACCGCCATTCCGCAGAACGGACAGTATTTGGCTACGGCCCGCATCGTGTCGACGCGGCCGGTATATGGCACTGGCACAGAAACCAACCTGCTGAGCTTTTCCGACCGTAACTTCCTTTTCAACTACTCGCCGCAAACCCCCATTGATTTCTCCGAAAACAACTTCGTGGGCAATCTATCGGCGCTGCTGACTTTCTACGCCTACCTTACTATCGGCATCGACCAGGACAGTTTCTCGCGTCTTGGCGGCTCGCCTTACTACGACCGGGCCCGGATTGTGCTGCAAAATGCTTCATCGCAGACGGTAACCAACGAAGCAGATGAAGCCTGGAAAGACAGCCAGCCACGAAACCGCTATTGGCTGCTCAACAACTTACAAGACCCGCAGCTTGAGGCCTTCCGCACGGGTATTTACGCCTATTATCGCCAGGGGCTCGACGTATTCATCGAGAAGCCGGAAGAAGCCCGCGCTAGTATTTTCACGGCGCTGCAAGGCGTGCAGAAGGCGGCACTCCGGCGGCCCGGCACCTTGCTGGCCCGCGCCTTTTTTGATACCAAGGCCGAGGAAATAGCCAATATCTTCCGTAGCGCAACGGACGTTCAGCAGAAACAGAATCTCACCAACATGATGATAGAGGTAGATCCTACCAACACGGCCAAGTACCAGGCCATGCTGCGGCAGCCTTAGCCCAGGAATAGAGCAAGAAGTCGGGCTCGTTCCGCAGAAAGAAAAACTAGAGTTTTCCTCTCCTTTGAGGCATTAAAAATCTTTATTGCGAAAATTATTGGCAATTCGCTAAATGAGTTAGTAGCTTTGCAAAAGCTACTACGCCGCTATGGCTGCGTGGTAGCTTTTTTTCTTCGTCAGCTACGGTCGGGTATCCGGCCCTCATGTGGATTGCTATGCTGGTTGACCTTCGCATCCGGAACTACGCCCTGATTGAGCAGCTGCAGCTGCAACCCTCGGCTCTTTTGAACATCATCACCGGCGAAACAGGCGCCGGTAAATCTATCATGCTAGGCGCCATTGGCCTGTTGCTCGGCAACCGCGCCGACTTGCGTATGCTCTTCGACACCGAAAAGAAATGCGTGATTGAAGGCCAGTTCGATATCAGCGGCTACCACCTCCAGGACATCTTCGAAGCCGCGGACCTCGACTATGATACACAGTGCATTCTGCGCCGCGAAATAAGCCCGGCTGGTAAATCGCGGGCTTTCGTGAACGACACGCCCGTGACGCTGGAAACGCTGCGCAGCATTGGCGCCAACCTCATGGACATCCACTCGCAGCACGACACGCTGCTGCTCGCCGATGCCGTGTTTCAGCTGAACCTGCTGGATCTGTACGCGGGCTTGGTCCCGACTAGGGCGCAGTACAGCAACTCCTACCGCCAGTACCGCAAGCTCGAAGCCGACCTCAAAACCCTGGAAGACCAAGTAGCCCAGGCCAACAAAGAGCTGGACTACCACAGCTTCCTGCTGACCGAGCTGGAAGATGCCCGCCTCGACAACGAGCGGCAAGACGAGCTGGAACAGGAAGTAAAAGAGCTGGAGCACGCCGAGGAAATCAAGTATAAGCTGACCAGCGCCCTGCAAAGCCTGAGCGAGAGTGAGTATTGCGCTACCACGGCCCTCAAGGAAGCTACCACGCTGCTAGGCCAGATTGCGCCCTACTCCGAGCCGGCCCGGGAGCTAAAACACCGCCTCGACAGCTGCCTGATTGAAGTGCACGATATAGTAGACGAGATTGAAGCCGTAGAGCGTCGCACCGAAGGCGACCCCGCCCGCATCGACGAGCTGCAAAGCCGCCTCAACGTGCTCTACAGCCTGCAACGCAAGCACCAAGTGCGCGACGTAGTAGCTTTGCTAGCCGTCCGCGGCGACCTGCGTGACAAAGTAGGTTCCGTGCTCAACCTCGACAAGCAAATCAACCGTCTCCGCCGCGACGCGGAGGCTGCGCTGGCGACCGTGCAGAAGCAGGCGGTACGTCTTTCCGAAGCCCGCCGCAAGGTGTTCCCGAAGTTTGAGAAAGAACTGGCCTCGCTGCTCGTGGACCTGGGTATGCCGCACTCGCGCATTGTAGTGCAGCACCACGAAAGCCAGCCCAGCGCCAGCGGCATCGACGTAGTGAGCATCCTGTTCTCGGCCAATAAAGGCGCCCAGCCGCAGACCTTGAGCAAAGCAGCTTCGGGTGGGGAATTTTCGCGCCTCATGCTGTGCATCAAGTACATGCTGGCTGATAAAACCGCGTTGCCAACCATAGTATTCGACGAAATAGACACCGGCATTAGTGGGGAAATAGCGGTGAAGGTGGGCCGCATGATGCAGCAGATGGCGCGCAAGCACCAACTCATTGCCATCAGCCACCTGCCGCAAATGGCCGCCGCCGGCGACGCCCACTACTTCGTGTACAAGGAAGACCGCGCCGACCGTACCGTGAGCCGCATCCGGCTGCTCAACCTGGAAGAGCGTATCCACGAAATAGCCCAGATGATTTCGGGGGCCAAACCCAGCCAGCACGCCTACCAAAGCGCCCGGGAACTGCTGGCCATGCGCGGCGAGGAACTGGTGGGATAGAGGCGTTTTTGGTTTTTCGTTGTTGGTTATTGGTTATTTGTGAACTTGAAGCCCGAAACCAGGCAGCAGCGGAGGCCAAAAACGAAAACTCAAAACGAAAAACCAATGTCTAATCTACTCGCTGGCAAGGTCGGCATCATATCCGGCGCTCTGAACGAGGATTCTATTGCCTGGAAAGTAGCCTTGAAGGCGCACGCCGAAGGGGCTCGTTTCGTGCTCACCAACGCTCCGCTGGCCATGCGCATGGGCGAAATCAACAAGCTTTCCGAGCAGTGCAACGCGCCCATCATTCCGGCCGATGCCACCTCAATGGAAGACCTGGAGAAGCTCTTCAGCGGCGCGCAGGAGCAACTAGGCGGCAAGCTCGATTTCGTGCTGCACAGCATCGGTATGAGTGCCAACATCCGCAAAGGCAAGCACTACGGCGAGTTGAACTACGAGTGGTTCCAGAAGACCTTGGACGTGTCGGCCCTCTCGTTTCACAAGATGCTGGCCGTGGCCGAGAAGCAGGACGCCTTCAACGAGTGGGGCTCGGTAGTAGCCTTGTCCTACATTGCCGCCCAGCGGGCCTTCCTCGATTACACCGATATGTCGCAGGCCAAAGCCGTGCTGGAAAGCATTGCCCGCAGCTACGGCCAGCGCCTCGGCAAGCTCAAAAAGGTGCGCGTGAACACCATTTCGCAGTCGCCCACCAAAACCACGGCCGGCACCGGTATCAGCGGCTTTGATGCTTTCTTCGAATACGCCAACCGGATGGCTCCGCTCGGTAACGCGCCCGCCGAAGCCTGCGCCGATTACTGCATCAGCCTATTTTCGGACCTGACCCGCTACGTAACCATGCAGAACCTCATGCACGACGGCGGTTTCAGCACTACCGGCATTTCGGAGGAGATAGTAGAGGCCATTACGAGTCTGAAAGCATAGGTTGCTATACCTCCTTATGGAAAAAAGCCTGGTCCTGTGGCCAGGCTTTTTGTTTGAACGTCAGTATACAATGCCGCTTATGACTTTCCTAAAATAACTCACGTTGTTGAGTGAAGAGTCGTCAGTAGGTGAGCACCGGAGGGGCGATATAGCGGTAGAAGATACCGCCGGTGAAGTTGGGAAAAGCACTATTGGGGCGACACAATCTGGCCAACGAAGGGTGTCGCCCCGATGGGGCTTGATTGTTTATGCTTTGCTTTTGCTACCGCTATGTCGCCCCTCCGGGGCTCACCTACTGACGACTCTTCACTCGGCAACGTGGGTTAAGTAATGGGCCTACAGCAAGCGCATATCTCACTTCTCACGTTTTGCCATTCAGGGTTAGCGTGAAAGCTGCGCAATATCCCAATGCCGGTGCCTACGTAGGAAAAGAAGACAAGCCGGCTCATATGCGCTGGTCCATTTCTTCTTGCTCCGTAGCCCTCATGCCCAAGATTTTTCACGTTCCCGGCCTCGATAACACGCTTAAGCTGCTCCGCGAGGGCTATCCTTTTTTGCAGCGCCGCCACCAGCTCTACGACACCGACCTCTTTCGGATGCGGCTGATGGGGCAGGAGGTCATTTGCATGCACGGCCCGGAAGCTGCCGAGCTGCTCTACGACCCAAACCGTTTCACGCGAACGGGGGCCATACCGCGCCGGGTGCAAACCACCCTCATGGGCAAAGATGGTATTCAGACCCGCAACAACGACGAACACCGCTGCCGCAAGGATATGTTTATGTCGGTGATGGGGCCCGGCAGCCGGCATCGGCTTACGCGTCTGCTGGCCGAGCAGTGGCAGACCTACGCCCAGAAATGGGAGCAGATGGAACGGGTAGAGCTGTTTTCGGAGGCCGAAGAAATCCTTTGCCGGGCGGCTTGTGCCTGGACGGGCGTGCCACTGCGCGAGAAGGAAGTGCGCCTGCGCGCCCGCGACTTTGGAGCTATGGTAGATGCTTTCGGTGGGGTGGGAGCGCGGCACGGCCGGGGCAAGCAGGCCCGTAACCGCGCCGAAAAGTGGATTCGTGGCATCATCCGGGATATTCGGTCGGGCGAGTTGCCGATTGAGGAAGGCATGCCGGCCTACGTGGTGGCCTGGCACCATGAGCCGGATGGTGAGCTGCTGACAACCCAAATGGCGGCCATTGAGCTGATCAACTTGCTGCGGCCCATCGTGGCTATTGCTACCTACATCACCTTCGCGGCACTGGCTTTGTACGAGTACCCGCCGTATCGGCAGCTGCTGCGCAACCCCAACGACGACTACACCGAGCTATTTGTGCAGGAAGTGCGCCGCTATTTCCCGTTTACGCCGTTTTTGGGTGCCCGAGTGCGCGAAGATTTCACCTGGAACGGCTTTCCGTTTCCGAAGGGCACATTGGTGCTGCTCGATGTGTACGGCGCCAACCACGACGAGCGGCTCTGGCAAGATCCCAACGTGTTCTGGCCCGACCGTTTCCGCAACTGGCAAGGCAGCGCCTTCGACTTCATCCCGCAAGGTGGCGGCGACTATCTAACCGGCCACCGGTGCGCCGGTGAATGGATTACCATCGAAGCCATGAAGCAGGCCGTGGGCTTCCTCAATGACAGCATCACCTTCGACGTGCCTCTCCAAAACCTGCACTACGACCTGACGCGCCTACCGACGTTGCCCACCAGCGGCTTCATCATGACCCGAGTGAAAGGCACTGGCAAGCCCGCCCCTACCGCCGTTGCCGTACCAGCCGACCCAGCCGCAACTCCAGTATCGGCTTGTCCATTTCCTCACTAGCCATTCTGAATACGTGGCGTTTGCGCCGCTACAAAATGAGGTTGGTGCCATTCCGCGAGATGCGCAATTGGCATTAACCGCGTCTTCGAGCCTTGTTCGAAGCCGTATTACAGGACACACAAAAGGGTGGTGCTACTTAGCACCACCCTTTTGTTGTTTGTCAGGTTAGCCGCGCGCACTTAACCGAGGCAGGTAGCTAAGAGTAGCTATAGCCTAAGCTTGTAGTTGAGTTGTATAAGCGCCACGTTGGAGGTGATACGTTTTATGAGAATATTGCTCAACAATTCATCTTCTCCGCCTCTCGCATGTTCGGCATCAGCTACAGCAAGTTCGATTCGATGACCTATGTCATCCAGTACAAAAACGGGCGTATCGTGCGGGAGGGACGGGGTTTGTCTTTTTTCTACGCTACCCTCAACAGCTCTATCGTTGCCATTCCGATTGGTAGCAACGACTTGCCATTCATTTTCAACGACACCACCAACGACTACCAAAGCCTGTCCATTCAGGGCCAGATCACCTATAAGATCAGCAACCCTAAGCAACTGGCCGAACTGCTCGATTTTACGGTTAATGCGGCGGGCGTGTACAAGAAGAACGATATCGAGAAGCTCAATCAGCGGCTCGTGAATGAGGCGCAGGCGGCTACTTCGTCGTTGGTGCACGAGTTGGGGCTGAAGGAGGCAATCCGGTCGAACAAGGCGGTGGAGGCCCGGATTCAGGAGGGGCTGCAAACGTCGCCGGCGGTGGCGCTGCTGGGTATTGAAGTGCTGGGCGTCAATATTCTAGCCATCAAGGCCAACCCCGAAATGGCGCGGGCCCTCGAAACCGAAACCCGTGAGCGTCTGCAACAGGACGCCGACCAGGCTATCTACGAGCGCCGCAACTTCGCCGTGGAGCAGGAGCGCCGCATCAAGGAGAGCGAGCTGAACACCGACATTGCGGTGGAGGAAAAGCGCAAGCAGATCGACGAGAAGAAGATGGAAGCCCAGATTCAGCGCGCCGACAACGAGCGAAAATTGCGCGAGATGCAGGTGCAGGCCGACATTGCGGTGGAAACCCAGCGGGCCCAGCTGCTGGAGCAGAAAACCACCAACGAGCGGCAGGAAGCCGAAACCCAGGGCTACGTCATCGACACCACGCTCAAGCCCTACCGCGACCTGGACTGGCGCACGCTCGTGGCCCTCAACAACAACCCGGACCCGCGCTTCAACATCGCGCTGGCCTTCCGGGAGCTGGCCGAAAATGCCGGCAAAATCGGCACGCTCAACATCAGCCCTGAGCTGCTCGAAAGCATTTTGGGCGCCGATAACACCCGCAACCGCTCTACGGATGGCTTCCCGGACAACCGGCCCGATTCCGGCTCCGGCAACGACGGGCAGGGCGGCAACAGGTCGGGCGTCGGCAAAGGAGGGCGCCGGGGATGAGCCGGATTGAGTACGCCATCGTCATCCGCAACAAAACCCGTCTCGAAGCCCTGATTGAGCGCTTCAATACAGCCGCGCAGGCGCGGTTCTACATCGAGCGCTCGGGCGGCGACTTTGCCGAGTACGAGCAGGAGCACGAGCGGTTTGAGGCGGCACTGTCGTTGGTGCAGCGGCAGTTGGCGGGCATTGTGAAGAATAAGGTGGTGGACCGGGCGTTCCTGCCTTCATTCATCTTCGCTGACAACCAGGTGGTGGTCGTGGTGGGCCAAGACGGGCTGGTGGCGAATACGGCCAAGTACGTCGGCGACCGGCCCATTGTGGCCGTCAACCCAGACCCGGACCGCTACGACGGGCAGCTGCTGCCGTTCCGCCCCGACACGTGCCTGCGGGCCGTGCAGCAGGTGATGGCTGGCAAGCATCAAGTCCGAACCGTGGGGCTGGCCGAAGCCCGCCTCAACGACGGGCAGCGTCTGCTGGCCTTCAACGACCTGTTCGTGGGTGCGGCTTCGCACGTGTCGGCGCGGTATAAGGTGTCGTTTGGGGAGCAGGCCGAGGAGCATTCTTCGTCGGGTATTATCGTGAGCACGCCGGCCGGGGCTACGGGCTGGCTTAGCTCCGTGTATAACATGGCGGCCGGGGTGGAGGACTTTGCGGGTGCTCCGTTTAGCATCGGTGAATATCCGCGCCCGCTAGAAGGGGAGTTGTTATTTGTGGTGCGGGAGCCGTTTCGGAGCCGACGCACGCAGTGTGAGTTGGTGGCCGGGCGAGTACGAACCGATGCGCCGCTGCTGATAGAGTCGCGGATGCCGGCCGGCGGCGTCATCTTCTCCGATGGTATCGAAACCGACTTTCTCCAGTTCAATGCCGGCGCCATTGCCACCATTGGCCCGGCCCCGGAGCAAGTGCGGCTGGTGATATGAGACGTGAGATATGAGACGTGAGATATGAGAGGTGGGATATGAGAGGTGAGAGTTTAGCTGGCAGCCGGGTAAAATACTTTACTATGGGGTCTTTGTCTGACCATTTAGGGCCACCGCACACCTGCGCGGACGCCTGCGCGGGCTGACGGCTTTTCGCCGTTTGTCCGCTCGTCGTTGTTGAGTGCCTGGTCCTACCGCTCGCCGTGCCACCATCGAGCCCAGTGCTTTTTAGTGAGACTTAGCTGGTGGGGTTCTGCTAGCCCCAGCGGGGCGTCATATCGGTAGTAGCCTAATGACTACGTAATTCTCAAGCCCCGGCGGGGCGACACGCTATTAGCCCCGGAACCAGAGACGCCCGCCACTCTGACACCGCTACGTGGCAACTTAAAGCGGTTTCGCGGAACCTCACCCCCTGACCCCCTCTCCTTAGGAAGAGGGGGCACCGGTTTTGCGGGACCTCACCCTCGACCTCTTTCCTTGAGGTAACGCGCATGAAGCGTTTGCGGGGTCGGGGGTGAGGTCCCGCAAAACTGCTCTTGATACCCCAAGGCGGCTCAAAAACCGCCTGTAAGTAGCCAAAAGTGTATCCCGACAGTAGCTGGCAGGCAAAACCTTCCCGGAAGGGTGTCGTTGAGTGAAGTCAGTATTCCCGAATAAGCACCGACGAACCCCACCCATATGCAATCCTCCCACGACCTACAGGAAGTCCTGAACACGCCGCAGAAGAAGCTGGCATTTTATCAAAATCTGGTGCTGGTAGCCGCTGCCGATGGCGAGCTGGACGAGCAAGAAAGCCAGTTGCTGCTCCAGATTGGCAACCAGCTCGGCCTCAAGTCCGAGGAGGTACAGCCCATTGCCGACAACCTCGCCGTACTCAGCTTCATCGTTCCCGCTGATGGCCTGCAACGCACCCTGGAACTGCAAACGCTGGTGCAGATGATGCTCCAAGACGGCCAGATTGACCCGCGTGAATACGGCCTGTGCATGGAATACGCCAACCGCATCGGCTACAGCAAAGACATCCTCGATGACATGGTGAGCCAACTAGCCGGCGGCCCACCCTCCGACAACCGCAACCCACCCACCGCCAGCTGAATTAACCACTGCCTCCGCGCCACACGCAGATGTAGTTTGGCGGGGGCGTTGAAATTCACGGCCATGAGCATTTTAGAAGCCTATAACACCTGGGCTGGCACTTACGACAAGGCCGAGGGAAGCACCTTCGAGCTAGAATACCACGTGTACCACATTTGCGAAACGGGCCAACGGCGTTGGAGCAGTGAATGCCCGTTGCAAGAAGCACGACTGGTGCTAGCCCAGCACGCTGTCAACCAACCAAGCAGCCCACAAACGGTTATCTGTTGCTATAAATCTTAACACATCTTGCATGGTCATCGAACACGTTGCCCTATGGACGACCGATCTGGAGGGGGTTAAGGACTTCTACACTCGCTATTTTGAGGCTGTGGCGGGAGAGAGATACCACAACCCCACGAAGCAATTCACCTCGTACTTCCTCCGCTTTGCGTCCGGGGCCCGCTTGGAGCTGATGCACAAGCCTACTACAGGAGCGGTACCAGCAACGGCTGGTACCGCTCCTGTAGTAGGCTATGCCCATCTGGCCTTTTCGACGGGTAGCCAGGAAGCCGTAAACGACCTCACCGAGCGGCTGCGCAACGACGGCTACTCCGTGCTAGGCGAACCCCGCACCACCGGCGACGGCTACTACGAGAGCGTGGTGGCCGACCCCGACGGTAATCCAGTGGAAATCACCGTCTGAGCATCTTACATTTAACCTTCCGGCCATTCGGCTGGCTACAACTTGCTTCCCTGCATGACTCATTCCTCTTATACCACCGTCGTGTTCGACCTGGGTGGGGTTCTGATTGACTGGAATCCGCGCTACCTGTACCGCAAACTATTCGCGGAAGAGGCCGAAATGGAAGATTTCATTGCCCGCGTGTGTACCGCGGCCTGGAACGAGGAGCAGGACGCGGGCCGGCCGCTGGCCGAAGCTACTGCCCTGCTCGTGGCGCAGTATCCGCAGCACGCGGCCCTCATTGAGGCGTATTATGGCCGGTTCGATGAAATGTTTAGCGGGCCCATTGCCGGCACGGTGGCAGTGCTGGCCGAAATCAAAGAGGCCGGGCAGCACCGGCTCTACGCCCTCACCAACTGGTCGCACGAAACGTTTCCGTACGCGCTACAGACCTTCGACTTCCTGCACTGGTTTGAAGGCATCGTGGTATCGGGCGCTGAAAAGACGCGCAAGCCTTTCCCGGCCATCTACCAAACCCTGCTCCAGCGCTACGCCCTCGACCCCGCTCACACCATCTTCATCGACGATAACGCGGCCAACGTGCGCGCCGCTCAGGAAGTAGGACTAAAGGCCATTCAGTTTCGCTCGCCCGAGCAGCTGCGCGCAGATTTGGTGACGTACGGTGTGCTGCCGGAAACGGCCTCCACCCCGTAAACGGCATAAGCTAGCAAAGTGCTGGTAGCAGCGGTTTGGGCGTCGGCGGCGCGGCCGCTAGGACTACACGTCTCTCTTCGATTCGCGTCCTGACTAGTTCACATGCACCAAGACAAGTGCTGACTCGCTTCCGCACAGTGAAAAGCACCCCGAGACAAGTCCCGAGGATATTTTATATGTGCGGAAGTCCCTTGGGACAAGTCCCGGGACACTGTCGTAAAGCAAAAAGACCCCCGGGACTTGTCCCGAGGGTCTTCACGAGATACTAGAGCTATCCGGGACAAGTCCCGGTACTCATCCTAAGCGCATGTAAACGCTCCGGGACTTGTCCCGGAGCGTTTACATATTAGGCTGTGGCTGCTTCTGTTTGGCTGGTCGCTTAGCAACCCGTGTACTGCCAAAATCAAAAAAGCGGTACACCTGCGCCGAATCATCGAAGCGCAGCTCTAGCTGGGCCTTGAAGCGGCGCAGGGCGCGGGCCAGGGCCAGCCAGTCGGCGGCCAGGGCTACGCGGGCCCCGGAAATAGCGGCGCCGGCCGTGGTGCGCGACTCGTCGGCATTGGCCAGCTGCTGGTACGCGGCCTGGGCCTCGGCGGCCAGGGGGGCGTGGTTCATGGCCGCGGCGTGCTCGGTATAGAGCGCCAGCAGCAGCTTGGACTCCTGGAGTAGCTCGGGCTGCGGCAGTTTCGCCAGCTTGCTTTTGAAGTACTTCTTGAAATCGGCGTAGATGGGCAGTTTGCGCAGCTTGGGCGTTACATGGTCCTTGGTGGTGTCATCGACGAAGGTGAGCCAGTTCTTGCGGGCCGTGCGGAAGGCCTCCGTATCGCCCGCCGTCGAGCCATCGGCGTCGCCCAGGTTCTCATCGAAGCCAGTGAGGGCAGCTTCCAGCGCGGTGAAGTGGGCCGTGAATTCCGGGCCTAGTTCGGCCTGTCGGCCCGCCGCGAGGGCTGCGGTGCCCAGGGCTTTGAAGTTGACCCGCGAGATAGGCAGGGTCGCGAAGAAATTGTCAAAATAACTCTGGTAAGCAGGCATGAAATAAAGAATGAGAAGTGAAAAAATAGCCCGGACCGTCGAGCCCGGGCCGGGTATAAGGTAGAGTATTGCGGAGCTTATTTAAGCACCAGAACGAAAGTATATTTTTACAATTATATGTAAGTGTGCACGGAGGAAATAGCGCGGCAGAACGGCCGCAGGCAGAATAGCTCATCAACTTCACTACAAACGTCGCGCTATTTGTTGGCTAGCTGGCCAGCACGTGCGGGTTGCCGGTGGTATAAAGCACCTTCAAAGCGAGTCCCGCAATCTGCCAGTGCCCGGTGGTTTTGGTGAGCGTATCGGTGTACTCGGCCCGGAGCGTAAACTCAGGCCCGTCCGCGAAGCCCGGAATCAGGTGGTTGCCTTCAAACTGCGAAACGCTCGTGGCGTGGCCGTTGGAATGCAGCTGAATGCGGAAGTTGGTGCACAGATGTTGGGTAACCAGGCCCGGCTTGCTGAACGCGTATTGGAAAATGGCCACCAACTCCTGCTTCGTCATGGTGCGGGGCGGCATGCCGTAGTCGGTGTAGTCGGTGTGGAGTTCGTCGGTGAGCAGGCTTTGCAGCAGGGGCCAGTCTTTAGTGTCGAGCGCCTGAGCGAAGCGGTAGCGGACTTGGCGGATGGCTTCCTGGTCCAGCAGTTCCTGGAGGAGTTGGGTTTCCATGATTGGCGAGTGTGAAGGTTAGGTTGAAGTTCGCCGACAAACCTAGTGGCCTTGCTTGCTATCTGACAACCAATTACCAAATTGTAGCCCACTAGCCTAAAAGTAACTAAAGCTGAAAATGAGAAAGTTAACCTCGAAGAATTTCGAGAACGAGCAGCAGCTCGCCGACTCCTGCCCCATGCAGCTCGCCCTGCAACTGATTAGCGGGCGCTGGAAATTGTTGCTCGTGTGGTACATCCACAGCGGGGTGCTGCGCTTTAGCGCCTTTCGCAAGCTCCTGCCCGCCATTACCACCAAAATGCTGAGCCAGCAGCTGCGCGAGCTGGAAGCCAGCGGCCTCATCACGCGCACCATCTACCCCGAAATGCCGCCGCGCGTAGAATACGGCCTCACGCTCAAAGGCGAGTCGCTGGTGCCCGTGCTGGAACACCTCAATGCCTGGGGAGAATCCCTCAAACCAGCCGCCGCTTAGAAAGCTGTTGCAGCTAACCTCCACACGACGTTCTTCTGGCTTGCTGGGATGAGAAAATGCGCCCCATTCGTCCGTAAATAGGGTGTCGTTAGTACCGAATCGGCGGCGCCCCAAGCTGTAACTTCAGCTTTGTGGGGTGCTGTTCTGGGCGGAAGCAACTGTTAGATAGAAGGCGTAATGCGCAGCGCAGGTGAGGCTAGTCAATGCTCTTAAAGACCAGCAGATTCTCGTCATCGTTTGCTCTTTTGAAGAGGGCCTTGATTTTGAGAAAGACTTGTTCTGTTGCTTCGACGGATTCCGCAGAGCCATTGAGCTTATACACGCCTTCCTCAAGCATTTTTTCATACTGAAAAAAAGGCAGCAAGCTGCTAAAGCCGAATCCCGTAAGCAGGCCGTGCATGGTTTGTATCTGCACTCTGTCGTACAACCGGACCAACGCACCTTGGCCACCCTTGATGCTGGGCGAAATAACGTTTCCGCTGTTCCAGATAAAGCGCGGCGGAAAGCTTATATTCTTGCTTATCAGATATTCATCGATAAGATAATCAAGCATGGAGGAGCATCTCCATTTGTCGTAGAAATAGTCTGACTCAGTAGCATGGTACACTGTTTTCAAGCCTTGCACATCCTGATTAAATTGAATCCCGACCTCATCATCAAAGTCATTAAAATTATTTTTATGTAAGGCAGTAGGTGCGAAGGACACTAGCTCAGCATAGTCGTCATTCTCCAATGCCTTGCTGATGATTAAATATATCTGTCGGGGAACGATGCACAAGGTTAAGTCTAAAGCCATTGTTGGAGAAGTATGTATTTGATTATTTGTGCTTGGTAATACTTAGTGAGCTTATTTTAGCGGGGTAGAATGTCAAAAGCAACCAGGAAATAGCTGAAACTACTCTGTGTAATTGTTCCAAAACTCAATTACTCTAGGATTCTCAGCACTGCAGAAGGAATTGGATAGACGAATTTTAAATTCGTGCGCAAAATAGCTTGCCAAGTCGTAGCCGTAGTAAACTATATCCGTCTGGTAAACTGATAGTACGGGGTTGCCAACTGCATGTGGCCGGTCTGGTAAGTAGCGGTGAGAGTATACTGGAATAAGCCTCGGGTAGGCAGCATAGTGCTGTTTTACCACTGCGGCCTGCTCCAGATACATAGCTGGCTTCGGGCCCCACATGCTGCTATACCATATATTATTTCTTACATCAAATAGTGCTCCCTCCAAGGGCCAGTTAAGTCGCGAAATTATAGTATTAGCCGCTGCTTTTGAGACTAAGCCAAGCCGCCAATGCACAAACCCAGTGGAAGCAGGTAGCGCAGTTTGGAGCAATAGCCGCAAGTCGGGCGGAAACCGGAAGGCGAATTTCTCCTCCACGTCCGAAACTTCGCTGTCAGTCAAACCAGGATCAAATTCAATTCCTTTTTCGGCTAAGGCTGTAATGATGTAGTGTACTTGTTCGACTGTCATATTACCATCGTCACTAAAATCCTGAATGGGCAAATGGTAATACCTATCTTATCATTGGTTCTAATTGTTTCATCTTTTCAACAACTGCATTTCCAGACCCAATAAGACAATCATGATGATCAATGCAAAGTATCCATTCATACTTCTTTGAAATAAGATATAATTCATCTGTATGGCATGTCTCCGCGTAGATAGTTTGCATAGCTTCTACTCTGCCTTCATACAGCCAGAATTTGTTTCCTCCATCAGCCGACTCATTCAGCATAAGCCAAATAGTCTCCTCTTTAGGAACCACTTTATCTAACAATAAATAAGGGCGTTCCTCTGAGCTGATAACGTGGTAGTCATTTTTGAAGGCCGTCCAGAGCCATATGGGCCGGGCAGTAGGGTGGTCGAGCTGACAAAACGCCTGATATATTTTTTCCTCTAACTCCCGCCAATTAGTGGTGTGTGGCAGCGGCCGAAAGTCTGATTCTGGTATTTGAAACTGCTTGCGAATAGTTTCAATCTCTTCTCGTAAAGGCGTCCACATATCGCATTGGAAATAAGTTTGCTGTGTAAGTAGCGCTAATCTTTTACCACACGCTGAGTTTGGTTGATGCCGTTGCCACGCAGACGCAGCATGTAAATACCAGGAGCGAGGTGTGCGGTGTAACGGTCAAGCTCGGCTTGCAATAGGGAAGGTGAACCATTGAGAGACAGTAGCGGCTGGCCTTGGAGCAAGGAAAATTCCAGCTGCAAAGGAGTGGAACCAGTCGGCACCCGGAAAGCTGAGGACTCTCCGGCGCCAGCCGTAGTGGAATACACGAATAGGCGGCCTTTGGCAGAAGTAGAAGCCAGGCCGGTGAAGTTCACGCCGATGAGCACTGGGTCGTGGTCAGAGGAACGGAACGGGCTCTTGATATCGGTGGCCTCGCCGGCTACATCGTACTGCAAAAAGACCGGCTCCGCGGAGTTGATATTCCACTTCTTCACGTCGATGAAGCCTACCAAATTCGACGTTATCACGCAATGGTCGAGCGAGCCGGTGAGGCCCTTGAACACGAAAGAGGCGCTGGTTGGTGGTGTAGCCGCCACCAGGCCCGCCGCCCGCAGGATGTCGATGGGGTCTTCTTCGTAGTTGGCGTTGTAGTCGCCGATGCTCATGATGCGTTGCGCGCCGGCTGGTCTGACCCGGCTATTGATGAACTGCACCAACGCCCGGGCCTGCGCGCGGCGACGGTCATTGTAGCCGCCCTGCCCATCGTTCTGGTCGGCGTCAATACCGGTGCCGCCCACCCGCGACTTGAAATGGTTGACCACGATGCCCAGCGTATCGGGGCGGCTTTTGCGGGTGGCAAACAGCTGGGCCAGCGGCGGCCGCTCAAACACGTTCGTCACGGTAGCTATCATTGCCTTGCCTAGCGGTTTCACCGTTGCGGGCTTATAGATGAGGGCGCAGTGAATAACGTCCGTATTATTGGGCTGCTGCTTGGCCCCGCCATCATTCACGAAAGCATAGGTGCCGGCCCCCATGTGCTGGTTTAGGCCGTTCACTAGGTCTTGAATGGCGGATTCAGGGCCGGTACCATCATTCTCTATCTCCGTTAGGCCCACCACGTCGGCATCCATCTGCGCCAGCGCCGTAATGATTTTGGTTCGCTGCCGAGCGAAGTCGGCCGGGGTTTTGGCGCCGCGTTGGGTGGGGAAACCACCGCCCGCGCCGTCGCCGTTGAAATAGTTGAGGACGTTGAAGCTGGCTAGTTTCAGATCCAGCGAGCCAAACTGCGGTACCGTCGGCCGCACGGCTTTCAATACGGGAGCATCGGTGCCCGGCAGCGGCTGTATGCGCCACCGATTGAAGCCATACCCCAGAATGCCTCGCAGCTGAGCAATAGTGCTGCCCACGCGCGCCGTACCAAGTTTGGCATCGAGGTAAGGAATGGACTTGGGATTATTAGCTGAGCTTCCATCGTCGAGCACGATGGAAGTGTTTAAGTTGGCCGTTTGATAGGCGTCGATGGCGGCAACGTTGCCAACTCCCGTGCTAGTAGTGCCCGTTGCCTGGTCGTCGTTGGGGTCAATAAACTGCGTGGGCTGATACAGTAGGCCGGAAGGCGTCAGGGTCAGCTCACCGCGGTACCGCAAGCTGAATACGTCCGATACCGTCATGGGCCCCGAAAATTGCACACGCATTCCTTCGTACGGCTCTAGTGCCGCCGCCGAAAAGGTGGAGTTAGGAATGGTTCGGAAGTTGGGCAGCGTGTTGTCTTCCGACAGCGTGACGAGGCTAGTCGCGCGGGTTAGGACTGCCTGGCCGAAAGATGGTGCGCCGGCCTCTTCCAGCACCGTACCCGTAACGCGCACTTGCTCGCCAATGCGGACGATGGGGCTGTTTTGCACCACGAATATAGCGTCGGAGGTAGCTGAATTGCCATCGGAAGCCGCCGCCACTTCTTGCACGTAAAAGCCGGCTGGCCCCAGCCCCGCGTATACCCCGGTCACAATGCCTTCGATGGTGTAAGTGCCCGGCTTGGCCGCGTCGCCGGAGCCCTGAATGACCCCTATCTTGGTGATGGCAGCGGGTATTTCTGCCGGGTGAGAACTAGGCCGCGGGGCAGCGGAGGTCGAGAAAAAACTAAACAACTGAGCCGGAACCGACAGTACCACGGCTAAGCGGGAGGGAGTAAAAAAGGGCATAATGGCAAAAGGAGCGGCGGAGGGAGAAGGAGCGCGCCTACAATTTCAGTATTTTTAATGAAAATATTAACACTTCTCTATCATTGTTGAGCAAAATGTTCTTGAAATCTCAACAGTAGAATGAAACTACCTGATTTAGCAACAGCTTGGCAGGTAGAGCGGTAGCGAAATGGTCTACCAAGGCAAACCTCGAAGCTGCGGTGGTTGAAATAAATAAGTTTTTAGAAACGTCCTAGCGCCACCTCATCCGGCGCTACAGCTGGCATCCTGAAAAAGGGAAAACCACTTGAAGACCGAATTAGTGCAGGGCTTATGCCGCTACTAACTCTATCAGTCGCTGCCGGGTTATGGTCTGGTTGTCCCAGTACCACGGATTTTCCTCTTCCAGTCGGGCCAGCGTCTTGTCCGACTGTTGGGCTAGCCAGGCCACAAAAGCCTCGCGGCTGCTAAAGGTCTGTTTGGGCTCCGGATAACCGTCCCACAGCTCCACGTAACGATACTTACCGGCGGCGTAATCGAGGCCCATGCCGCAGTAGTCGCGGTGGCTGTAGCCGAGGCTGCGGCCCTGCCCAAGCGCATCCGCTACCTGCCCGGCTAGTTCGGAGCCGTAAAGAGTGGTACGACGAGGGCGAGTTTGTTTGTCTTTTAACTCTTGCTGCTTTACTTGTTGCTGAGCTGCTTCTTGCTGTGCCCACGTCACCCGCGAGTATACGAAGCTGCCCTGCTGCGCATCAACCGCAATAAAAAACTGCGCCACTTCGGGGCCTACGTGCGCCTCGAGGTAGTCGCCAATAAGTGCGTTGAAGGCTCGATCCTGCTCCCAAAAGAAAATAGTTTTGCCATCCGGTTTTTGCCCCCAGATGCTCATTTGGGCGCTTTGGCCATTAACTTCCAACCGCCCACGCACGCAGTCCGCATCCTGTAGCTTGCGCAGCAGGTAGGCGTTGATGGCGGTTTGGGTGGGAGAGAAGGAAGGCATGAGCGCAGCAGCGAGTAAAAGAGTTAGGCGAGCTTTTCCTTGAACAGCCGCAACGTCCGGTCCCAGGCTAGGTTGGCGGCGGCAGCATTGTAGCGGGCCGGGGAAGAATCGTTGTTGAAAGCGTGGTTGGCGCCTTCGTACAGGTACTGCTCGTACGTGATGCCCGCCGTTTTCAGAGCAGTTTCGTAAGCGGTCATACCCGCATTCACCCGCTCATCGAGGCCCGCATAGTGCAGCAGCAAAGCTGCTTTAATTTTGAGCGCGTCTTCCAGTGGGGGCTGCATACCGTAGTACGACACCGCCGCATTCAGATTAGGATCATTCGCGGCCAGCTTATTGGCCATTGCCCCACCCCAGCAAAAGCCCACGCAGCCAGTGCGGCCGTTGCTTTCGGGGTGGCGGCGCAGGTAAGCCAGGGCTGCGAGGTAATTTTGCAGGTTCTGCTGCGCATCAAGCTTGCCAATGAGCGTGCGGCCTTCGTCTTCGTTGCCGGGCGTGCCCCCGAACGGCGAAAGGGCATCTACCCCCAGCGCCAGATAACCCGCCGTAGCTACGCGGCGCGTCACATCCTTGATGTGGGGCGTCAGGCCGCGATTTTCGTGAATCACCACCACGGCGCCGCGCTTCTTCTTGGCTTTGGGGTGGGCCAGGTAGCCTTTCATCAACGTGTCGGCGGCGCCAGTCCAGCTCACTTCTTCCAGCAGCAACTCATCGGCCTGCTCCGATACCGTGGCCGCCTGGGCGTAGCCGGGTTCCAGCACTGCTAGTGCCGCCGCAGCCAAGGCAGTACCCCCGGTTAGCTTCACGAGACGCGCCATAAATTCCTTGCGAGTAAGCGGGGCGTGCGTGTACTCGTCGAATAAGTTGATGATGCGCTGATCCATAACGGTGGGAGTGAAGTGGCCCCCCAAGATAGCAGGAAGCCGACAGCTCGCACAAACCCCTCCTGCAATGCGGCCCGACAGCTCGGTTACGTAGCTGCGTCGTCGCCGGCGTACACGGTTTCCCGCGGCGGAAACAGCCGGTCTACGAGGTGCACTAGCCGCCAACGGGTGTTTTTAAGCGTTTTTTTCACAGGTACGGCCCGGAAGTCGAACGTGGCCAGAGCGGCTACTTCTTCTTCCACGGTGCGGCTCTTCAAACTCGACTCCAGTAGAAAAGTGCTGATGACTTCATTCCACTCATCTTTGTTGCTCCAATAGTGCCCAATGTAGGGCCGGGCAGCGCGCAACGTAAACCGCTCTTGCAACGCCACCGACAAAGCAAACTGTTCAATGAGGCGCGGTGTAACACCCTGCCGGCTCAAATCGTCGCAGACGGCTAAGGCTATCGCAATAGCCTCCGCGCCGCCCTGGGCCGGAATACCCACTACGCCGGCGTTCCACATCGTGTGCTGTTCGTTCAGCCGGATGCTTCCAAACGCCTTGCCGCCCGTCTGCCGCCACATCAGCTTTTCGGTTTTGCTGCCCAGCACCGCCAAGGCTCCTTCTGGTTCGTGCATGAAGGCGATGCCGCCTGCCAGTGCCGCGTGCAGTTCCGCAAACGAGCCGTGCAAGAACGTATCGGAATCGAGGTACAAAATGGGCTGCCCCGGAAATTGCCCTGCCACGTACTCCAGCGCCTTTATTTTGATGCGCCAGAAAAAATCGAACTCGCCTTTCCATTCGCTTAACGTAGTCGGCTCGATGGGTAGCACCGTTACGTGGCTAGTAAGGTGCCGGTAAAACTCCGGTGCATCCGTCACTACCGTGACGCCGCTTAGCCCGCCTCGGTGGCGCAGGAAGGAAAGAATGGAAAACTGGGCCTGAAAATGATTCCGGACATTGGCCCCAAACACCAAATACAGCAAGTTCATGGCTGCAACCTAACAGGTCTTTTCCAGACCTGTTAGGTTTTCTTTACCCAATGCAGAGCCGCACCATGCAAGCGGCACGAGCATGCACAGCAAAATCTCGTGGCTGTCTCTAGGTTCCGACAAGCTGGTGTCATACGAACTGTGGTCCACAGTCCTACCACCGGTGCCAAGTAGGACTTAGAGGAAATATTAGTCTTCTTCCCGGTGCACAGTGGCCATCGAGAAGGCCGGCACGCAGATAGACCAATACTCACACTCCCCATCAAACGGGTTGGAGTAGCGCACCCGCGCACCCGCCTTAATCAGCAACGACTCACCTGCGCCTAGCTCCACTACGTCGTCATCTATCTCAAACCGTTTGCGGCCGCGCACTACTATGGTCACCTCGTCAAACTCCGGGCGCTGGTGCGGCTCGCTCCACTGGGGCGGGGCTACCATGTGCGCCACACTGTACTGCGCAGTGCTGGTGCTAGCCAGCCCGATGTGCTCTTCAATGAGCTTGCCATCAGTAGTAGGCACTATAAACGGATTCTGCTGACGGAAATAGCGTTTTTCTGACATTAGCGAGGAGAAGTAGGAGTGGTTTTGTTGGGGCAGGCGCCGGGCGTGTAGCTCGTTACGCCGGCGTTGGTAGCAGTGCAGGCATTGCCGTAGGTCTCGCCGTTGCAGCCGCACACTGGGTCATATTGCATAGTGCACATAGCATCTTTCCGAATTTTAGCCGGGTCGATGCATGTCTTGGCGTTAGTGGGCGGCGTACTGCGAGTGCAGGCGCTGGCTAGCACTAGAAACAGCGGAAGCAAAGTTTTCATGTAAATCATTGACAGAAAAGGAGCCGGGACGAAAGTAGAGGTTCGGAGTCATATATGGAGGCAAAGAAGTAGTTGCGGCATTTGGGTATAGCAGTATATTGCAGCGCCTATCTTTTTTAGGCCAAGGTCATAACCTGCGTAGCTGAACGCCGTATTAGGCTCAGATTGGCAGAAACCCGACAGGGATTTTGGGCCTTCCCACTGCTACTTGGCAGCTGGATGCCACCCACTTGAAACTCATTCATCACCTTTCTCTCCCTCTACACCATGTCGTATCAAGAAGAAGACAACTCTGGCAAAATTCTCCTCGCTGCTTTAGCCGGTGCTGGTGCTGGCATTATTGCTGGCCTGCTGATGGCTCCCGACAAAGGCAAAGCTACCCGCGAAAAGCTGGGTACTGCTGCCACCAAATACAGCGGCCAGTTCGGTGAGCAACTGTCGAAGTACGGCGAAGAGCTGGACGCCAAATTCAAAGGCTACGTCGAGAAACTCGAAGACCTGGGCCTAACCGGCGCTGGCAGCAGCCTCAAGCTGAAAGGCGACTGGAACGCCTCGAAAGGCAAGCTGAAGCAGCAATATGCTCAACTCACCGACGAAGACCTGGAGTACACCGAAGGCCAGGGCGACGAATTAGTTGGCCGCTTGCAAAACAAGCTTGGCAAAGCCAAGAACGAAGTAATCAAGATGCTCAACGACCTGTAGGTCTTTCTGCTTCTTTGCGCAAAGCCCCGGTTTTCACCCGAAAATCGGGGCTTTGCTTGTTAACCAAGATCTGGTCTGAACCGTTATAAAGTACTAGCGCTGTGTAGCGTCGGCTGATTTTCTCACTTCCTAACTTTTCTGCGGTATGCAAGACACGAAAGGCAAAGTAATCCTCTCATTACTAGCTGGCGCCACAGCCGGCGTGGTGGCCGGGCTGCTGCTGGCTCCCGAAACCGGCGACGAAACACGCGCTAGCCTCAAAAAATCGGCCTCCAAACTCACCGATGACCTAAGTAAGCTGTTGAAAGATGGTTTAGAGCGTGCTAACGCTGCCCGTACCGCGGGCACCGAAACCGAGAAGCACCGCACAGATACCGGAAAACATCGCACCGACACGGAGAAGCACCGTACCGACCAAGCCGCTGCCGATGACTTACTCAGTTCGCTTAGCAACCGCTCCCAGTCCTCTGATGCCCAGGACGATCCTGACTCGGATTATGATGGTATAGGTGGCGATGCGCGGCATTCTGCCGGTTATGGCCAATAGCAACTAGCAAACTTTTTCAGAAAAGTTTGCGCACGTTGTAACCCTTCTGATAACACTGCGTTAAAGAACACATAACCGGCTTGAAAGAAGATCGGAGATGTTATTGAAGTAAAATTGCCGGCTGCTGAGCTTCTACTGGAAATGGTCAAACATTCTGGTAGCAAAATCTAGCAAGTCCATCGCAAGCTTCTTCGATAGACCCCGATTGGAATGGTAAGTCAGTTATACTAAAAGGAAAGCCTCCCACGATTTATGCGTGGGAGGCTTTCCGACTTTATAGCCGTTGCAAGCCGGAAGTCTTGACTGCTTGGGTGTGGGCCCGCGTGGTCAAGGCTTCCGGCTTTGTTATGCTTGGGGTTTAGGAGCGTTTTCGGATTTGGCATGCTCTGGTTTCATCTGCGGGAAGAACAGCACGTCTTGAATGGAGTTGGAATTGGTCATAATCATCGAGAGGCGGTCGATGCCGATACCGAGGCCAGCGGTGGGAGGCATGCCGAATTCCAAGGCCCGCAGAAAGTCTTCGTCGAGTACCATGGCTTCTGCGTCGCCGCGCTTGCCAAGCTCTAGCTGCTCCTCGAAGCGCTGCCGCTGGTCGATGGGGTCGTTCAGCTCCGAGAAGGCGTTGCAGATTTCCTTGCCGTTGCAAATAGCCTCAAACCGCTCCACTAGGCCCGGCTTGCTGCGGTGCTTCTTCGCCAGTGGCGACATTTCCACCGGATAATCGGTGATGAACGTGGGCTGGATGAGCTTGGGCTCCACGTGCTCCCCGAAGATTTCGTCGATAATCTTGGCTTTGCCCATGCTCGGCTCCAAGCCTACCTTCAGGTCTTTGGCAGCGGCGCGCAGTTCATCTTCGCTCTTGCCGTCGATGTTGAAACCAGTGTAATGCTCAATGGCCTCGGCCATAGTGAAGCGCTTCCAAGGGCGCTGGAAATTGATGATGTTGTCACCAACTTTCACTTCGGTCTGGCCGTGCAGCACCATCGCCACGCGCTCCACCATTTCCTCCACTAGGTCCATCATCCAGTAGTAGTCCTTGTAGGCTACGTACAGCTCCATCTGTGTGAATTCCGGGTTGTGAAACCGCGACATTCCCTCGTTACGGAAGTCCTTTGAGAATTCGTACACCCCATCGAAGCCACCCACGATAAGGCGCTTCAGGTATAACTCGTTGGCGATGCGCAGGTAGAGCGTCATGTCCAGCGTGTTGTGGTGAGTTTTGAAAGGACGCGCCGCCGCGCCGCCGTACAGCGGCTGCAGAATTGGTGTTTCTACCTCGAGGTAACCTTTATCGTTCAAGTAGTTGCGCATGGCCTGCACCAATTGCGTGCGCTTGATGAAGGCTTCGCGCACTTGCGGGTTTACCGCCAGGTCCACGTAGCGTTGGCGGTAGCGCTGCTCCGGGTCGGTGAAGGCGTCGTACACGGTTTTCTCGCCCGTCACTTCGTCTACCCGCTCTTTTACTACCGGCAGCGGGCGTAGGGTCTTGGAGAGCAGCTTCAGTTCCGTAACGTGGACGGACGTTTCGCCCACCTGCGTCTTGAACACGTGGCCTTTCACGCCAATGAAGTCGCTCAAATCGAGCAGCTTCTTGAATACTACGTTGTAGAGTGTCTTATCCTCACCAGGGCAGATTTCGTCCCGGTTGATGTAGAGCTGAATGCGGCCAGTGGTATCCATCAACTCCGCAAACGAGGCTTTGCCCATCACCCGAACCGACATCAACCGACCAGCCAAGCTCACTTCCTGGAAGTTGTTCAGCTCGGGGTGGTAGTTGTCGTGGATTTCCTGGGCGTAGAAGTTCACGTCAAACAGCTCGGACGGGTATGGCTCAATGCCAAGCTTCTGAAGTTCCTCCAGCTTCTGGCGGCGTATGATTTCCTGTTCGCTGAGATGCTGCATGGGGAAAGGCTTAAAAAGAAGGCCCCGCGGGGCCAAAAACGCTAAGCCACAAAAGTAGTGCGGGCTGTTCGGCTAACCTAACAGATTACGCGTAGTGTCTTCGCTGCCAATAAACACTACGAGCAAACATTAGCATTGGGCCCTATCTGTCTTTCTAGGAAACGCAAAAAACGCCGCCCCATAGGAGCGGCGTTTAGGTGTATATGGAGTCAGGTCTAACCTAATAAATACCACTGTGTACCTTAGGCAGCGATACCCATCTGCGGAGCCGGAGTCTCGCCCGTAAGTGTGGGCTGCACCCGAGTGCGCAGGCGCTCTTCAACGAAGCTATGCTGCAGGTGCTTTGGGAGTTCCGCCACCATCTGCTGATAGCGCTCCAGCCCCATTGCCTTGGCTACGTACGTCTCGTGAATGCCGTTGAGGTAGCTCACGATGTTGAGTAACGACTGGTGGAAGAGCTTGAAGTCAATCTCGGCTTCGATGTAGCGCTCAATCTCGCGGCTGGTCTGAGAGATGCGCAGACGGCCCAGCAGATCGAAGATCGTGGTGTAGCCAAGGCGCCACGTAATCTGCTGCCAGTGCGACACCGTCCATTTGTCCAGCACCTTGCCCGTTTTCTGGCTACGCAGCGCCGTGTTCGGGTTGGCTTGGACTTGCTGACGAGTGAACTGAGCCTTCATCTTGCGAGTGGTGCGCAGAAACTGCCCAATCTGAGCCTGGGCATCAATTTCCTTGCTCGCAATGTGCAAGCCCGCTTTGTAACCCGCCAGCGGCAGCCGGTGAATGCTGAAGTCGCCGTATGCGCCAGCAGCGTAGAACGATATCGGCCGCGGGTAGGCATTGCGTACTACTAAGCGGCCCACCTCGCGCCGAACCAGCGAAGGATTGTTGCCCCGCACGCCGGCCGTGTACAGGAAAGCCTGCAAGCCAGCCATGATGGTGTGGTAAGCCTGGGGGAAAGTCCAGTGCAGCGCGTTACGCAGGTAGTCTTCGTCGCCTAGCTCAGCGGTAGAACGTAGTGCGTACTCGGTGCTCCAGCACGCGTGCAGTAGTTTGCTAACGGCAGCCAAATCAGCATCGGTCAGTTCGGCTTGGTGAGCGCGGAAGAAGGGAAGGTGTTGCAGGCCACCCGTAGCATCATCGCCCTCCTGAATGTGGTAGTTGATAGCGAAGAAGTAGTTGAGAAACACCTGTGCCGGAATGGATTTGCGCCAGGTCTCATCTGCCAGCTTCTGCTGCTCGTCCGTAACGAGCGGAATAATCGGAGTTTCCATGTTCGTCGTCATATATGTTCAACAGGACGACCCCGCTAATGGTTCGCTCTTTGCTAAAAATATTGGGTTAATTTTAATGGTATTAATATGCTGTCAATCAGTGCATTAGTGATAATTTTAATGATTTGTTTCTCATAAAAAATTAGAGTCGATTTACTAACGATATTGACGAAGTAGTTGAGTGCTAAAAAAGGCACCAAAAAAGCCTTCGTAGCAACGCTACGAAGGCTTTTTTGAATGACAAGCGCAGCTTTGAAGCTACTTATATCTGGTCTTTTACCACGAACACCGCCTCACGTAAGGTGATGTCCTTGTTCAGATTTTTAGTAAAGCGCGAAGCCCGGTTCACTTCTACTGTATCATTGCTCAGCGCTTTCAAGTCGATAGCCAGTGGTGCAATGGCCAGCGGTTGAGCCGACTTCTGTACAGCGTCATACTTGTCAGACTCGGCCTTGTTCTGCTCTTGCTCGGCACGGTAGGCAGTTAGCTTCAACGATACTTTCGTTTCGTCCTTGCGCTTGCGCATCCGTTGGGCCAGCTCATTCACGAGTCGGAAGCTCTGATTAGCAGCAACGCGCGACTGACTAGAAGTGCGAAGCTTGTCGATGGCGGGAGCTTGTGCCCAAGAGCGGTAACGGGCCGGGCTGATTTCGTCCCACTTCAGAGCGTAGTCTTGTTCCTTCTCACCCTGATCGAGGTAGCTGTAAGCATCCGGCAGGATAATGTCGGGCACTACGCCTTTGAACTGCGTGGAGCCGCCATTGATGCGGTAGAACTTTTGCGTCGTTAGCTTCAGCGATCCAAACGGCTTGATGCTGTTGAACTCTGCGGGCATCGCGTCGTCGAGGTCAAAAATGCGCTGAACGGTGCCTTTGCCGTAGGTGCTGGCAGCACCCATAACGACGCCCCGCTTATAATCCTGAATGGCGGCCGCCAAGATTTCAGAAGCCGAGGCACTGTACTTATTCACGAGTACCACCAATGGGCCGCTGTATTGCACGCGTGGGTCGCGGTCGTTGAGGACGCTGGCGGCGCCTTGGCTGCCCTTCACCTGTACTACCGGGCCACTATCGATGAACAGGCCGGCCATTTCTACAGCGTCCTGGAGGGAACCACCACCGTTGAAGCGAAGATCAAGTACTACGCCTTGCACGTTTTCTTGCTTGAGCTTTTCTAGCTCTTTCTTCACGTCTTCGGCCGAGCTGCGTCCACCATTATCGCTGAAGTCAGCGTAGAAAGTGGGCAGCTTGATGTAGCCTATCTTCTTGCCAGCTTCATTAATCGTGGCCGACTGAGCATAGGTTTCTTTGATGATAACTACGTCTCGAATAATTGAAACAATTTTAGTGGAGTTGTCGGGCTTGCGAACCGTAAGGCGAACCTCGGTGCCTTTCTTACCCTTAATGAGCGAAACAGCCTTATCCAGCCGCATGCCCTCCACCGAAACCGGCTCATCGGCGCCCTGAGCAACCCGCATGATGATATCACCTGCTTTCAACTCACCTTGGCGGTAAGAAGCACTACCTGGGATAATGTCCGTGATTTTGATGAGGCCATCTCTCTCTTGCAGCGAAGCGCCGATGCCTTCAAAACGGCCAGTCATGGCTACATCAAAAGTCTCCTTGTCGCGCGGAGCGAAATATTCGGTGTGCGGGTCGTAGGTGTTAGCAATGGTGTTAGCGTACAGCGCAAGCCGGTCGTTGGCATCGTTCTGTAGCAAATCATTGAACTGGTCATCAAAGTATTTGAGCACCCGCTTACGGGCTTCAATTTCCATTTCAGCGGGCGTACGAGTAGGCTCTGAGGTGGTAGTCGCTGAAGGCGCCGCAGTAGTGGAAGCTAAAGGCTTATCTTTTTTCTTGGCCTGCGCGTCCATCATTTCCGAAATCCGCACCAAGGTCTGGTATTTCAGAAACTTGCGCCATTCTTCTCGTTGAGCAGCCTTATCGGCAGCGTACGTCGCCTTATCGGACTCAGTCTCAAACGACTCTTCCGTGGTGAAGTCGAAAGGCTTAGCCAGAATGTCACGGTACATGGCCTGGACCTCCTTCACGCGCTGGTCCAGCAGAGTGTTGGTCTGGTCCATGAATTCATGGGTACCACGCTTCACTTGCTCATCAATATCGTTTTGGTACTTGCGCAGCTGGGTTACATCCGAAGCTAGCAGGAATTTCTTATTGGAATCGATTCGCTTTAGGTATAGATCAAAAACTCGCTTGGAAAAGGAGTCATCTAGTTTTTCTGGTTGGTAGTGCGCCGCAGTTAGGCCTTGTAGCATAGCTTGAATCAGCACGGCGTCTTTTTGGGGCGTCCGCGCATCGCCACGGCGGTAGAGTTTATACGATGCCAGCACAAAGACTGCTAGCACCACCGCGGCGTACAAGCCTATCTTAATTCTTGGAGAAGACATGGAAGGTCGGGTGAAAAGGAGGAAAATCAAATGTACGTAAAAGCCGTTCTGAAGCCTACGGCGCGGCCGGACCCCTGGTTTTACTGGAAAACGCCAAACGTTGTCTATTAAGTGCCCTAGCCCAGAAGTTGCTTTCGCTGGGAGAAAAGGCGACGAAACCAGCAGCCAAGTTGCATATACAAGCTCCGCAATGTATCGTTAAAAACCGAGCCAGGTTGAAAAAATCTGCCCTTATGGCTACAGGTGCACCAACTGATCGACCAAGCAAAAAAAAAGCTCTCCCCACATTGGGGAGAGCTTTTTAAAAAACAGTTGCTAGTTAGTAGCGACGTACTTTGTCGCCGTTGTTGCGGCGGAACTCTTCTTCGAAATAACGAGCATCTTCCTCGTTGCGAGGACGCACGCCCATTACGATACCGCCGTTTTTCACGTCGTTTTCGTATTCAACGGCATGCTCTTCTGGGATGCCCGAGCCTACTAGAGCGCCTACTAGGCCACCCGTTAGGCCACCGGCGCCGGCGCCAGCTAATGCTGCGGCCAGCGGGCCAGCTACAATCAGACCAAGACCTGGCAGTGCTACCGAAGTACCGATAGCAGCAATAGCGCCGATTACAGCACCGGCAGTACCGCCGATAGCCGAACCTACGCCAGCACCTTCCATCGCCTTATCGCCGAGCTCGGTGTGGTGCGACTGGTCGGAGTCGCTGCCGAAATGCTTCTTGCGCGTCTCGTCCGACATCAACAGGTTTACATCGTCCTTAGTATAACCGCGCGACGAGAGCGAGCTGTAAGCTTGCTCAGCGCTAGAACGGTCGCGGAACATGCCCGTAGTGTAGCCAGTGCCAGTAGAAGAACCACTAGCAGTCGAGCCGCTAGAATAAGAAGAGCCGGAAGCTACCGATGAGTCACCGATGCTGGAATTGCCGAGGTTGCCTCCCGAGGTAGTGCTAGTGCCGGAGCCACTAGGCGTTGAGCCGGTGCCATAACCAGTGCCGGCCGAGCCAGTACCATAGTTAGCGCCTGAGCCAGTACCAGTGTTCATGGGGTTGTTCGAGTTGTTCGAATCGTTGGTGTTCATGAGTGGGAGAGTTAAATGAAAGGGATAAGAAAAATCCAGTGCGGGAGAGGGTGAGATGCACTAGGATTTGAGTTGCTAAACGCGACCTTTTCTGTGGGGGTTACACAAAAAATTCGGGCTTGCTCAACATTTACTTTTCTTATTCTCTTACCGTTCAGCTCTATCCGTATAATTCGAAGTTGCGAGCATCCTGCCAAAAGGCTCGGCACTCCTGGCGCATGGTTTTCAAAAAATCTTCTTGTTGCTTAAGCGTACGCCACTCACCCATCCCCAACCGCTCGCACAACTTGTAGAAATTATCACCTTGTCCTTTGGAGCCTTCGACTTTTACAAGGCAGCTCAATACGGGCCGACCGGCCGCGTGTTCTTGTTCCGAAATTTCGGCCAATAGCTCATTGAGCCGGCTTTTCTCGTGGGAGATATCCAGGTTGAACCCTAGTTCGGCGTCTTGCACCAAATTGAGGTAGCTGACGGTGCCCACCTGGTGGCGGGCAAAACGGATTAGATGGCTGCGAATTCGGCCGAGCATGGCGGTGAGAGAGAGGTGTAAGGGGTGCGGAAAATAGGAAGAAAAAAGTCCGCGATTTTGCATTTTGCTAAATCGCGGACTGGGCTTACCCAAAACCGTGCCGCCTAGGCAGAACCGGCAGCAATCTTACTTAACGACCCTGACGGCGGCGTATTTCTTTTTGAATCAACAAAAACTCTCGGCTGCTCTGCCCAGCAATGGCGGTGTTCTCATCGGCACGCCGTAGTAAATAGGGCATTACCGCATCTACGGGGCCATAAGGCACATATTTGGCGGTGTTGTAGCCGGCGTGCGCGAGGTTGTAACTCAGGTTGTCGCTCATGCCGTAGAGCTGCGCAAACCAGATGCGCGGGTCGTTGGGTTGCAGGTCGTATTCCTGCATTAGCTCGGTGAGCAGGCGGGAGCTAGCCTCGTTGTGGGTGCCCGCACAAATGCTGATCCGGTCGGCGTGCGCCACGCAATATCGGAGGGCTTCGTCGTACAAGGCATCGGTAGCTTGCTTGGTCGAGTTAATGGGGTTCTGATAGCCGCGTTGCGCAGCTATGCGCGCCTCCTTTTCCATGTAGGCGCCGCGTACCAACTTGGCGCCCAGGAAATAACTATGCTGCCGGGCTTCTTCGTAGGCATCTTTGATGGCATCGAGACGGTCCTGCCGGTAGAGCTGATACGTGTTCCAGACTATGGCCGACTCCCGGTTGTACTTGCGCATCATCTCGTAGGCCAGATTGTCGATGGTGGCCTGGAACCAGCTTTCTTCCGCGTCGACGAACACGCGCACGCCGTACTGGTGGGCCCGCTGACAGATGGCATCCACACGGGCGTGGCCCCGGTCGTAGCTGGCTTGTTCGGCGGGTGTGAGCGACTTGCCCGCCTGTACTTTCTCTAGAATGGCGCTATCGGCCAGGCCAGTCACCTTGAACACCGAAAACGGAATGTGGGTGGAGCGGTGCGCGATGTCGATGGTGGCCAGGATTTCGTCGCGGGTACGGTCGAAGCTTTTGTCGTCGCCTTCGCCTTCCACCGAGTAGTCGAGGATGGTCCCGATATGGTAGCGGCCCAGCTCCCCAACGACGGGAATACACTCCTTAATGGTTTCGCCGCCGCAGAACTGGTTGAAAATGGACTTCTTGATGAGAAACTTAGTGCCCGGCAACTGCCACTTCAGCGCCGTTTTCATCAACCCGCCGCCAGTTTTCACCAGCGTATTGTTGTTCATGGCCGCGAACAGCGCATACATCTTGCGCAACTCGGCATCAGACTTAGAGGCGAAGGCGACGGCGGTGTCTTCGAAGGAGATGGGCGGGGCTTGGGTTGTAGGCATTGGGTGGTAGCTTTGGGCGGGTGATGGGGAGGCAAATATAGCCGTTAAACCCTGGCTATACGGACCAGGTTATGTCTCTGGCCGGCTTTTACAAACGCAGTATCGTCGCCTTTCATTCACCTTTGCCTCGGCTCCGGCCCTTTCATTTTTTTGCATCCTGTTTTCATGGAAATTCCGCTTGCTCCTACCACCTATTTCACCCGGCTACTGGCTGCCAAAGGCCATCCTTTAGTTATTGCGGGTCCTTGCTCCGCCGAAACCGAAGAACAGGTCCTTACCACCGCCCGCGGGCTGCAAGCTCTCGGCCGCGTCGACCTTTTTCGGGCCGGCATTTGGAAGCCCCGCACCAAGCCGGGCGGGTTTGAAGGAGTAGGAGCGGTGGGGCTGCCTTGGCTGCGCCGCGTGAAAGAAGAAACGGGCCTGCCTACCACCATAGAAGTAGCCACGCCGCGCCACGTAGAAGAAGCGCTGGCGCACGGTATTGATGTGTTGTGGATTGGGGCTCGCACCACCGTTAATCCGTTTGCGGTGCAGGAACTGGCCGACGCGCTGGCGGGAACCGGCGTGCCCGTAATGGTGAAAAATCCGGTGAACCCCGATGTAGCGCTGTGGGCTGGGGCGCTGGAGCGGCTGGAGCGCGCCGGCATCACCGATCTGGCGGCTATTCACCGTGGCTTCAGCACGTTTGCGCCGTCGCGGTACCGCAACGCGCCCACCTGGATGCTGCCTATCGAATTGAAAACGCGCTTTCCGCACATTCCGCTCATCTGCGACCCTAGCCACATCGGGGGCCGCCGCGACCTGCTGCTGCCCATCGCCCAAAAAGCCCTGGACCTGGACTACGACGGGCTGATGATAGAAACCCACCCCGACCCCGACCATGCTTTGTCCGATGCCGCGCAGCAAGTAACACCGCAGCGCCTCGGCGAGATTTTAGAGGAATTGCAATACCGCTACCGCTCCTCCGATAATGCCGACTACCTGAATAAAGCCGAAGAACTGCGCCAGAAAATGGACGTGGCCGACCGCGAAATCATTGAAGCCCTGGCCCGGCGAATGGCGCTAGTGGCCGAGCTGGCTGAATACAAGAAGGAAAACAACGTGAAAATACTACAGCTGGACCGCTGGAACGAGATTTTTACGTCGCGGCCGGAATGGGCCCATCGGGCGGGCGTAAACGAGAAATTCGTGGGCGAACTGTACAAGCTGATTCATCTGGAAAGCATCCGGCGCCAAACCGAAATCATGCAGCGGCCGGAGTAAGAGGCTTTATTCCCGCCGGTAGGTTTTGCGAGGAGCATCAGTGCATAAGCCCTGGTCGAGCACTAGCTTAGTTGGCTCCAAGGTGTAGGCGATGTTGTTGTCGTAAATGCCAGGTAGGTTGCTGATGCGCATGACGGAAATATTCTCGGGGTTGCCGCAAAACTTGCCTTCCGTGAACCTATACGTGCCGCGGCACTCCTCTCGACCGTCTTTATAAAACACGGCGTTGCCTGCCGCGTCAAACTCTACTGCTTCGTTGGGAACCGGTGTATTGGGAGGGCAGTAGCACTCAAGCTGAGTGAGTTGCCAACGGCCGACAATGGCTGTTGGAATGACGTCCTTATCAGACTTACAGGCACTTGTCCCTAGCAAGCCAAGCAAGAACAAAAGCGTTGAAGAGCGTTTCATGGGCGGGAAACAAAGGAGTAAAGGTTAATTGAAAACAGACATTTAACAGGTGTGCCGTTCGTAGGAGTAAGGACTTGTCCAGGAGGTTGCACCAAAGCATTCTACTTTTGCAGTTGGCCACGCGGCAACTTTGATGATAATCTGCTTTGGATTATTTCACCTAACCAGAAAACCAGCCAGTCTTGAATAGCACCGTATTCTTCGGACCCAAGGCCCTCACTGAACTGGCCGAGCTGTTACGCCGTCCGGCCGTGAGCCAAGTATTTGTGCTCACGGATACTAATACAGGCCAGCTGTGTTACCCGCTGTTGCAGCCGTACTTGCCGGCCGCGCACACAGTTATTGAATTGCCGGCCGGGGAAGAAGCCAAAACGCTGGCTTCTTGCGAAGTGGTGTGGAGCGAAATGACCAAACGGCGCGCCGACAGGTTTGCGGTGCTGGTAAATCTGGGCGGCGGCGTACTCACGGATTTGGGAGGTTTTTGCGCGGCATTATATAAGCGCGGAATTCAGTTTGTGCAAGTGCCTACCACACTGCTGGCGCAGGTAGATGCCAGCGTGGGCGGCAAAACCGGCGTGGATTTTCAAGGCTTCAAAAACCAGTTGGGCATATTTCAAGAGCCGGCCGCCGTGTGCATAGACCCGCAATTTTTGCGCACCCTCGACCCGCGCCAACTCAAGTCCGGCTACGCGGAAATCGTGAAACACAGCCTCATTGCCGACGCGGCAGCTTTTCAGGAGCAGCGCCGCACGGGCATGTTCGTAGACGGCTGGACGGCGACGATTCAGGCATCTGTGGCGCTTAAGCAGAGCATTGTAGCCCAGGACCCGCTGGAGGCCGGTCCGCGCAAGCTGCTCAACTTTGGTCATACCGTGGGCCACGCGCTGGAAAGCTACCTGCTCGTGCAGCCCGGCCGCGAAATCCTGCACGGCGAGGCCGTAGCGGCTGGTATGGTGTGCGAGGCGTGGCTGTCGGTGCAGCGAGGACTGCTCAGTGCCGAGGCGCTGGACCAGATAGAGACGTTTCTGTTTTCGGTGTTTGAGAAGGTGCAGTTTGTGCTTCTGGAAACCGAAGCCATAGCTGAGTACGCCTGGCAGGACAAGAAAAATGCTGGTTCCATCATCAACTGCACCCTGTTGCAAGGCATCGGCCAAGGCATCTACGACCAGCCAGTGACCATCCAAGAGTTGGCCGATTCGCTTCGCTATTATCATCGGTTGTAGCGCAGCTTCTCTTATGTTCGCGTCGTAGCCACACGTATTGTTTCACACGTCATCGGGCTTTTGCTTGGTGATATACGCTTCTCCGTTATCAACTCTTCCCTCACGCTTCTGTGGAGTGGCCTGCCCTTGCGCGGGACTGCTCAGCTACCGGCTTCGAAAAGTGAAAGCAACCGGGCCCTCATTCTGCGGGCCTTAGCGGGCGGCGGCACCCTGGCCAACCTTTCCGACGCCAACGATACCCAGCTCATGGAGCGCCTGCTAGCCAATCCCGCGGCCGCGCAATTCGATGCTGAAGACGCAGGCACCGTTATGCGCTTCCTCACGGCTTACCTGTCCGCTACCAACAGCCACGCCCAACTCACTGGCACAGCCCGGATGCAGCAGCGGCCCATTGGGGTGTTGGTGGACGCGCTACGTGAGCTAGGGGCGGATATTCGGTATGAGAAGGAAGAAGGCTATCCGCCGCTGCACCTAAATGGCTGGCACTCGGCCGAAACGGATGAGGCGCCCGACGGCCTGAACGAACTGACGGTGCGCGGCGACATAAGCAGCCAGTACATTTCCGCGCTGCTCATGATAGGCCCCACGCTGCCCGGCGGCCTGCGTCTGCGTCTAACTGGCAAGGTCGGGTCCCGGCCTTACATCCGCATGACGTTGGCCTTGATGCAACACTTCGGGGGCAACTGCCGCGACTTGGGCACGGTGCTGGAAGCCCGGCCTGGTCACTATCGGCCCACCGACTACACTATAGAAGCCGATTGGTCGGCGGCCAGTTATTGGTACGCTATGGTGGCGCTGGCGCCGACGGGCTCTTCGCTTACGCTGCCTGGCCTGCGCCACTACTCCTGGCAGGGCGACCAAGCCATTGTGGCCATCATGGAAAAGCTGGGCGTGGCCACCGAATTCCTAGCCGATGGCGTGCGCCTGATGCAAACCGGCACCACCACAGAATTCACGCAAGACTTCACCGACTGCCCCGACCTGGCTCAAACCGTGGCCGTAGTGGCGGCGGCGCTCGGCGTGTCCGTGTTGATGACGGGCCTGGAGAGTTTGCGCATCAAGGAAACGGACCGAATTTTCGCGCTGCAAACGGAGTTGGCCAACTTCGGCGCCTTTCTCACCGAGGAAACGGAAGGCCAGTTCCGCATCAGCTCCAGCCAGTTTCAGGTAGCCGGACAGACCGTTGCCACATACCACGACCACCGGATGGCTATGGCCTTCGCGCCGTTGGCGTTGCGCGGCTCGCTCACCATTGAAGCGCCGCAAGTAGTGCGCAAATCGTACCCGCAGTTTTGGGCTGAGCTAGAGAAAGCCGGCTTTTCGGTGAGCTAGGATGTGGCCCTGTACGCTACAGGGTTTGGAAATACGCTGCCGAATGCAGCAGTCGGCTCCCGTACCAACTGAACAACTCCCCATCAACAACCTGAATTTCTGCCTCTGGGCACAGCACCTGAAACTCGGCCACATGCTTTTCGCCGAACGGATACGGCTCCGACGACAGCAGAATGCGCTGTGGAGCCGCCACCCGTAGCTGCTCGGGTGTTATTTCGGGGTAGCGTGCGAGGCTCCCAAATACGTTATGAAAGCCCGCTCGCTGCAGCATATCATCAATAAAAGTACCCGCGCCGGCCACCATATACGGCTTACGCCAGATAAAATACGCTGCGGGCAGCAGTTCCGCCAATTCTGGTAGCGCCTGAAACGACTTGTTGATTTGCGCGGCTAGCAACTCGGCTTTCTCCTTGCACCCGCAGATAAGCCCCACGCGCCGAATCATGTCTAGCGCCGCGGCTAGCGTACTGATGTCGCTCATCCAGACTGGAAATTGCGCTGCCAACTGTTCGATGCCTTCCTGATAGTTTTCTTCTTTGTTGCCGAGGATGAGGTCAGGTTTGAGCGCGGCTATCTTGTCGAAATCAAAGTTCTTAGTTCCACCAACAATCGTAGCTTGCTTGCGAGCCTGCGCCGGGTGGATGCAAAACTTCGTGACACCCACCACCCGCTCGCCCAAGCCCAAATCAAACAGCAACTCCGTCTGCGAAGGCACCAATGATACAATGCGGCCCGGCGGAAACGGTACCGCCACGCGCCGGTTCATTTGGTCAGTGACGGTCAACGGGACCACGGATTCGACTGGGTTTTCGGGGTTCACAGATTTTGTGGATGGTTTAAAGAGCCGTGATAAAGCTTTAGTATAGACAAGCTATACGGAGTATCCGGCGAGATAAGTGAAGCTGTTAGCTAAGTAGGAGCAAAGTCAAAATAGCAATGCCACAACCCAAGGCTGTGGCATTGCTGCTTTTCACAAAATCCGTGCAATCCGTTAAAATCTGCGCTAATCCGTGATCAGGTGAAGTAGCGGAAATCGTGGTTGTCTTCGATGCGAAGGAGGGTCTCGTAAATGAGTCTGGTTACGTTGTCTACGTCTTCCTGGTGCACGGTTTCTACGGTGGTGTGCATGTACTTGAGCGGCAGAGAAATCAGGGCCGATGCTACGCCGGCACCGGAGTAGGCGAAGGCGTCGGTGTCGGTGCCGGTAGCGCGAGTGGCGGCGGCGCGCTGGAACGGAATTTCCGCCTCGTGGGACGTTCGGATGATAAGGTCGCGCAGGTTATTTTGGACAGCCGGGCCGTAAGTAATTACCGGGCCCTTGCCGCAGAAAATGTCGCCAGAAGTCTTCTTCTCGTACATCGGCGACTGTGTGTCGTGCGTCACGTCGGTGATAATGGCTACGTCGGGGTTGATGCGGTGCGCCACCATTTCGGCCCCGCGCAGGCCGATTTCCTCCTGCACTGCATTCACGATGTAGAGGCCGAAGGGCAAGGTCTTGCTGTTTTCCTTGAGCATGCGCGCCACTTCCGCAATCATGAAGCCGCCCACGCGGTTGTCGAGGGCGCGGCCCACGTAGAACTTCTCGTTCATCACCATGAACTCGTCCTCGAACGTGACGACCGAGCCCACGTGAATGCCCATCGCCTCCACTTCCTCCGCCGACGAAGCGCCGCAATCCAAAAACACCGTTTCAATGGTTGGCGCTTTGTCTTGTTCCACCTTGCGCACGTGGATGGCCGGCCAGCCAAACACCGCTTTCACGATGCCTTTGTTGGTGTGGATGTTCACCCGTTTGCTTGGGGCTACCAGCGGGTCGGAGCCGCCGTTGCGGCGCAGGTAGAGGTAGCCTTCCTTGGTGATGTAATTAACGAAGTAGCTGATTTCGTCGGCATGCGCCTCAATCACCACCTTGTATTTCGCCTCCGGGTTGATAACACCCACCACTGTGCCGTAGGTGTCCACGAAGTACTCGTCGATGTAAGGCCGGATGTAGTCAAGCCAAATTTTCTGGCCTTCTTTCTCGAAGCCGGTGGGGGAGGGGTTATTGAGGTACTTCTGAAGGAAGTCGAAGCTTTCCTGGCGCATACTATTTATCATTTCGAACGTAGTGAAAAACCTGATACTATCTTGCTGCGCGTCATGTTTTGAAAACGAGAGCAGTGGGAGTATATCAGATTCCTCGCGCTGCTCGGAATAACAAACTACAGCGGAATGTTTCCGTGCTTCTTACGTGGCAGCGTGTCTACTTTGTTTTCCAGCATCTTAAATGCGCGAATTAGCTTCTGGCGCGTTTGCGAGGGCAAAATCACCTCATCCACGAAACCCCGGTGGGCGGCACGGTAAGGCGTAGCAAACTTCTGCTGGTACTCGTCTACCTTCTCCTGTAGCTTGGCTTCGGGGTCGACGGCCTGCGCTATTTCGCGCTTGAAAATAATTTCAGCTGCTCCCTTCGCACCCATTACCGCAATTTCGGCAGTGGGCCAGGCGTAGTTCATGTCGGCGCCGATGTGCTTGGAGTTCATTACGTCGTAGGCGCCACCGTAGGCTTTGCGGGTGATAACCGTAATGCGCGGCACGGTAGCTTCGCAGAAAGCGTACAGCAGCTTAGCTCCGTTGGTGATGATGCCACGCCATTCCTGGTCGGTGCCGGGCAGGAAGCCAGGTACGTCTTCCAGTACCAGCAGCGGAATGTTGAAGGAATCACAGAACCGCACGAAACGGGCCGCCTTGGTGCTGGCATTGATGTCGAGCACACCAGCCAAAACGGCCGGCTGGTTGCCCACGATGCCAATGTTGCGGCCCCCGAGGCGAGCAAAACCCACCACGATATTCTCCGCGAAATTCTGGTGTACTTCCAGGAAAGTATCGGCATCAATAATCCCCTCAATCACTTCCCGCATGTCGTAGGGCTGGTTGGGGTTTTCGGGGATGATGCTGTCCAACACCAGCCGCGATTCGTCGCCGCTGGTTTCGTAAGGTACGGCGGGAGCAGTTTCTTCGCAGTTCTGGGGCATGTAGCTCAGTAACTGCTTGAGGTGGTTGATGCAGGCTACTTCGTTGGCGCAAGAAAAGTGCGTTACGCCGCTTTTGGCTGAGTGCGTGCTGGCCCCACCTAGCTCCTCACTGGTCACGTTTTCGTGGGTTACGGTCTTCACCACGTTGGGACCCGTCACGAACATATAGCTCGTGTCTTCCACCATCAGAATAAAATCCGTAATGGCTGGCGAGTACACCGCGCCGCCCGCGCACGGCCCCATAATGGCCGACAGCTGCGGTACCACACCCGACGCCAGCGTATTCTTATAGAAGATATCGGCGTAGCCGCCAAGGCTCACCACGCCTTCCTGAATCCGTGCGCCACCCGAATCATTGAGGCCAATAACTGGGGCCCCGTTCTTCATGGCGAGGTCCATAATCTTCACGATTTTCTCGGCGTGCGTCTCGCTCAAGGAACCGCCAAACACCGTGAAATCCTGCGAAAACACGTACACTAGCCGGCCGTTCACCGTGCCGTAGCCCGTTATTACACCGTCGCCGAGGTAGTATTCTTTGTCGAGGCCGAAGTCCTTGGAGCGGTGCATAACGAACTTACCGATTTCCTCAAACGAGCCTTCATCGAGCAACAAATCCACCCGTTCGCGGGCGGTGAGCTTGCCTTTCTTGTGCTGGGCGTCGATGCGGGCCTGGCCGCCACCGAGCAGGGCTTCGGCATTTTTACGTTCGAGGATTTCGAGTTTGCTCAGTTGGGCTTCAGCGTGCGGGTCGGACATGCGGGGTGGGCTTGGGGAAGTCTATGTAGCTACTTAGGTCAGGAGGCCAAAGGTAACGCACCGGTAAAGAAAAGTCGAACCAGTTTTGCGGATATGGCATCAAAGCATTCAGTCACAGCCACCACTTTGTCCTTTTCCTGTATTTCGATTAAATCCAACAGCGCAAACGTGGCAGGAAACCCAAATGAGTGGACCTCGCAACCACATGGAGTGAACGTTGGTACTATGTAGGGTGACCCAATGATGGGTCAAATCTACCCGCCAAATAAGGACTGCCTCCCGATAAGCTGTAAGCGTATGTTGCTTATTATCTAGCCAGTAAACTATACCCTCTTTGTCTTGAATACCGAATAGCTCTACAACGGGATCATCTTCGCTAGTTTTCTATAGCGAATACACTCTACCAACTCCTCGTTGATCAACAGTAAGATCACTACGTTTGGTATTTTCGTAGTCAATAGTGATAAGCTTGGGGTCATATGGTAAGCTCGTTTGAGCCAGAGCACTGTGTGCTATAAAACAGAAAGGCGCGAGAAGGAGTAATTTGTACATTCTCACAAGGTAGAATATAAAACGGCCGGCTCCTTCGCAGGAACTGGCCGTTTCTGTTCAGTCACCTCAGATGATTACTCGCCCTTCTTCTTATCCGTGCTGTCGTCGGGCTCGGGTGCTTCGGCAGGCCGCTCGTGGCTGGCAAGGTTGGGCTGCTTGTAGCTTGTGAAAGCAGGCTGACTTAGGTATTTTTGAAGCAAGCACTCAACTCGAGGAATCAAACGAGTCTTTGGGCTCATGAACAGCTAGCGGCTCGTTTTTATCAGATTGGTATGAAGAATATAGATAAGATAAGTCTACAAAATGCCTACCGTTTATTCGAGTCCGGCGACATTTACAAAATTATTCCCGGCACGACCGAAGGATTGCGGCAGATCCACCAGTATTTGTTTGCCGGGCTTTACGATTTCGCCGGCCAATTACGCATGTTAAACATATCCAAAGGCGGCTTTAGGTTTGCTACTGCGCTATACCTGAGGGAAATTCTGGTGAAGATTGAGCAGATGCCGGAAAACACTTTCGAGGAAGTAATTGCCAAGTATGTAGAGATGAACATTGCGCATCCGTTCATGGAAGGCAACGGCCGAACGATGCGCATCTGGCTGGATATGATATTGCGCACAAGACTGAAGAAAGTGGTTGACTGGCAACACGTGGATAAAACTTTGTATTTGCAGGCAATGGAGCGCAGCCCGGTCAACGACTTAGAATTACGAACGTTGCTTCAAGCTAACTTGACTGATGACATCGACAATCGGGAAATTATTTTTAAAGGAATAGAGCAGTCCTATTACTATGAAGGATACCGAAAGGAAGACGACGACAATCAATAGCGCCTGGCATAACAAACGGCCGGCTCCTTCGCAGGAGCCGGCCGTTTCTATTCATTTACTTCAGACGATTACTCGCCTTTCTTCTTATCCGTGCTGTCGTCCGGCTCGGGCGCTTCGGCTGGCCGTTCGTCGCTGGCAAGATTAGGCTTTTCGCCGCTCTTGCTCACCGCGAAGGTCAACTCTTCAGCACCTTCCGTGTAGTCGGCCGTGATGACGTCACCCTGAGCAATTTCCGCCTTCAGAATTTCCTCCGCAATCGGGTCTTCGATGTACTTCTGGATGGCCCGGTTCAGCGGACGAGCGCCGAATTTGGGGTCGTAGCCTTTCTCGGCCACGAAGTCCTTGGCGGCTTCGGTCAGCTCCACGCGGTAGCCCAAGGTTTGGATGCGCGAGAGCAGCTTGCTGAGGCTGATGTCGATGATGCGGTGGATGTCTTTTTTCTCCAGCGAGTTGAAGACAATCACATCATCCAAACGGTTGAGGAACTCCGGCGAGAAGGTCTTGCGCAGGGCGTTGGTGATGGTACCCTTCGTCAGCTCGTCCATGTTCTCGGTACGAGCCTTAGTGCCGAAACCGATGCCGGCGCCGAAGTCAGCCAGATCACGCGCTCCAATGTTGGAGGTCATGATGATGATGGTGTTGCGGAAGTCCACCTTGCGGCCCAGACCGTCGGTCAGGATACCATCGTCGAGTACTTGCAGAAGCAAGTTATACACGTCGGGGTGAGCCTTCTCAATCTCGTCAAGCAGGATGACGGAATAGGGCTTGCGGCGGATTTTCTCCGTCAGCTGGCCGCCTTCTTCGTAACCCACGTAGCCGGGAGGCGCGCCCACGAGGCGCGACACGCTGAACTTCTCCATGTACTCCGACATATCGATGCGCACGAGCGAATCTTCCTTATCGAAGAGGTAAGTAGCCAGCACCTTGGCTAGCTCGGTTTTACCTACGCCGGTCGGGCCCAGGAACACGAACGAGCCGATAGGCTTCTTGGGGTCTTTCAGGCCCACGCGAGTGCGCTGGATGGCTTTCACCAATTGCTTGATGGCCTTGTCCTGCCCAATCACCTTGCCTTGTAGATCTTCGCCCATGTTGAGCAGCTTGGCGCTTTCGTTTTGCGCCACCCGCGAAACCGGGATGCCAGTCATCATAGCAATTACCTCGGCCACGTTCTCTTCCTTCACGGTGTAGCGCTTCTTCTTGGTCTCCTCTTCCCAGTCCTTCTTAGCCTGGTCGAGTTGATCAATGAGCTTCTTTTCCGTGTCGCGGAGTTTGGCGGCTTCCTCGTATTTCTGCGATTTTACCACCCGGTTTTTCTCCACCTTGATGTTCTCGATCTGCTCTTCGAGCTTGAGAATATCCTCGGGCACGATGATGTTGTTGATGTGCACGCGCGCACCAGCTTCATCGAGAATGTCGATGGCTTTGTCCGGCAGGAAACGGTCCGACATGTAGCGGTCCGACAGTTTCACACAAGCCTCAATGGCTTTGTCGGTGTACAGGACGTGGTGGTGGTCCTGATACTTGTCTTTGATATTGTGCAGGATTTCGATGGTCTCCTCCGGCGTGGTGGGGTCCACCATTACCATCTGGAACCGACGAGCCAAGGCACCGTCTTTCTCGATGTACTGACGATACTCGTCCAGCGTGGTAGCGCCGATGCATTGAATTTCGCCGCGGGCCAACGCCGGCTTGAACATGTTGGAAGCGTCGAGCGAGCCCGAAGCACCACCAGCGCCCACAATCGTGTGCAACTCGTCAATGAACAGAATCACGTCGGGCGACTTCTCCAGCTCGTTCATCACAGCCTTCATGCGCTCCTCAAACTGACCGCGGTACTTGGTACCAGCTACCAGCGAAGCAAGGTCGAGCGTCACGACGCGCTTGCCGAACAACACCCGACTTACTTTCTTCTGAATGATGCGTAGGGCGAGGCCTTCGGCAATAGCCGTTTTACCAACGCCGGGCTCACCAATCAGAATGGGGTTGTTCTTTTTGCGGCGGCTTAGAATCTGAGCAACGCGCTCAATTTCCTTCTCACGGCCTACAATGGGGTCGAGCTTGTCTTCCTCAGCCAGCTTGGTGAGGTCGCGGCCGAAGTTGTCGAGTACGGGAGTACGCGATTTTTCGGCCCCTTTCCGGGCTGCCGCACCGGCGCCGGCACCAGTGCCGCCGCGGCCTTGGCTCCCAAAGAGGCGGTCGTTGTCGTCGTCGTCGGCTTCGGGGCCGGAGGTGGGGTTGTTCGCCGTGTTACCGTGGTAATCCAGCGAATCGCGCACGGATTCGTAGTTCACGTTGAATTTGCTGAGGATTTGAGACGAAATGTTGTCTTCATCACGCAGAATCGACAGCAGTAGGTGCTCCGTGCCGATAATTTCGCTTTTGAAGATTTTGGCTTCGAGGTAGGTAATCTTGAGGACTTTCTCGGTCTGTTTCGTCAGGGGAATCGAGCCGGTGATGCTCGTGCCCTGCGTGGCCGTATTACGGGTGGCTTGCTCGAGGGCGTATTTAAGCTCGTCCACGGATACGCCCAATTTTTTGAGCAAACCAATGGCCGTGCCTTCCCCTTCGCGAATCATGCCCAGCAACAGGTGTTCGGTGCCGATATAATCGTGCCCGAGCCGGATTGCCTCCTCCCGGCTCAGAGAGATGACCTCTTTGACTCGATTTGAGAATTTAGCTTCCATGCAGATAAGGTAGTGAAGAAAAACGGTACCCCGCAATGGTACTGTAGGCTTGTATTGCGGGTTGGGCCGATATAATCTGAAAACAGATTCGTTCGGGCGAAGGTTCGGAGGCGGCAAATAGGACTACGAGAGAAAACTGCCGGCGGCCGGGCCCTGCATAAAAAGCAGGTCTAAGATGCTGAGCCCGGGTACAAAATCTTTACCAAACGTTTGCGGGTAGGGTAGAACCGACTTCCTGTCAGGTTCGGCGCTGCCGGCCGCTTTAGGTGTCAGATAGTCACGGCAATCCTGGAGAGGCTTAAGTGTGGCTGATGGCGCGGAAGCACCAGGGTGAAAAGGCAAGTATTCAGTGGTCAGCTTGATGGGCAGCCGCAGCCGCAAACAGCGGAGGTAGAACTGCAACAGGGTCAGATTGAGTTCGAATAGCAGCCGAGGCTTTTGTACGTAAATGTCGTGCAGGTAGTCGGCGTAGTACTCGAAATACGGGGTTCCACCATAGGCAGTTTGCAAGGTGCGCCAGTGCCGATGGACCCAGTTTTGGCGGTAGTCAATTTCCAGCTCCGAGGTTTTCACTTTTTCGCTGCGGTTGCCATCTATCACGGGCACTGTCAGAGGCTGTACGCCTTGCGCCGTGAGAATGAGGCAGCGGTTCCGGTAGGTCTGTTTGCGGTAGTGCTCCTGCGCCTCCAGCCACAGTGCTTCGGCTCCAAGCAAGTGCGCGAAGAAAACACTGGGCGGGTTGTATTGAGACTCAAATAGAACGACAGGCATAAAGTAGATGGCGCAGGCTTCCCGAAGACAGGAACGCTGCGTGGCACACAAAAAGCGTGCGAACAGCGCGGCGGGCAAGATAAAAACTAGCGCCACACTAGCCTACCTTGGCGTGCTACATTCCCGAAACAGGATCGGTCTGGCTCAAAATAGGTCCAACTCAACAGCGCTATTTAGGTATCATGGAGCACGGAAAGACGCTGCACTCATAGTGCCGTGCTTTCGGCTGTTTTACCTTTGTCCGTCAAACTGACACTATGCGCGTACTTTTTCTGCTTTTGCTTCTGCTTCTGCCGCCGCTAACTCCAGCGGCCAAAGCTGCTTTGCCCATGCTCCAGCTCGATGCGGCGCGCTTTCGCAATGAAGATGTGGCCATCAAAGGTAGCGTGGTGGAACTGTACGCCACCGTGTCGGGGAAATCGTTGCGGTATATGCGCCGGGCGCCCAAGATGTACCAGGCGGCGGCCGTGCTTACGCTGGAAGTCATTCAGCCCAACGGGCAGGCGGTGTACCAGGAAACTATTACGCTCAAGCCGCCCGTGCTCAGCGACACTACGGCCGTTATCAAAAACCCGCTCAGCTTCCAGAAGCGCCTCGTGCTGCCCGACGGTGAGTATACCCTACGCGGCCTCGTGCGCGACCAGTACCACACGGGCCAACAAAGTCTCGTGGAGCAGCCACTCATCCTGGCTTCGGTAGGCGTCAAGGCTGCGTTGAGCGACATAGTGCTGCTTGCCAAACCAGCGGCACGCGGCGCCGAAGCCAGCAACTTCAGCCGCGGCGGCTACAGCCTGACTCGCGCCCCGGGTGGCCTTTACGCCCGCGGCGCCGACCGGCTTTGGCTGTATGCTGAGCTATATAATCTCGCTCCCGACCAAAGCCTGATAGTACGCTACCGCCTGCGGCCAGCCAAAGCCAAAACCGATGCCGTGACTGGTTCCGGCACAGTGCGGGGACAAGCCGGCCGGCCCGCGCCGGTGCTTGGCGAGCTGGACTTGAGCAAGCTACCCGCCGGTGATTACACGTTGACGGTGGAAGTGCGCGACCCCAAAAACCAACTTCTGACTACGCAAACGGCCGCGGTGCGTCGGGCTCCCGATGAATACGCTCCGGCCGGGGCGGGTCCTGCCCGATGAATTACTACACGCCTAAACCGTACGCCTGGTATTTCCGGCCGTTGGGCTGGCTGCTACGGGCCGTGGCCCGGCTGCCGCTAGCCGTGTTGTACGGGTTGGCGGAAGTCATTTACTTTTTACTGGCGTACGTGCTGCGGTATCGGCAGCGCGTGGTGCTGGAAAATTTGCGCAATTCCTTCCCAGAGAAATCCGAGACTGAAGTCCGAAGCATTCAGCGGCGGTTCTACCGACATTTCGCGCAAGTGATAGTGGAAATTCTCAAGCTTCTCGCCATGCAGCCGGCGGAATTGAAGCAACGGGCCCGGTTCCGTAACCCGGAGGTGCTGGAGCGGCTGTTCGAGAAAAACCGTACCGTGCTCACGCTTGGCTCACATATGGGCAACTGGGAGTGGATTTTGTCGTCGGCGGAGCTGTATTTGCCGGGGCGGGCTAATGGAGTGTACAAGCCGCTTCAGAATCCCTTTTTCGAGGACTTCATGCACCAGTTACGCACCGGCACCGGGGCCGGGCTGGTGCCCATGCTCTCCACCTTGCGCGACATGGTACGGCACCGCCGTACAGGCCGCACACTGGCCTTGCTCACCGACCAAGCCGCCGGCCCGGAAGACCACCCTTACTGGACCACCTTTCTGCACCAAGACACGCCCTTCTACACCGGCGCCGACCGCCTGGCCCGGCAGTTTCAGTGTCCCGTCGTGTACGTGGGCATTCGGCGCGTGCGGCGCGGCTACTACGATATCACCCTCACCGAACTGCACGACGGCGACACGCCGCTGCCCGCCAACGAGCATTCCCTCACCGAAGCCTTTGCCCGCCAACTGGAGCGCGACATTCAAGCTGCCCCACCCGAATATCTATGGTCGCACAGAAGGTGGAAACATAAGAGGAATGGTTAAATGGTTGGTCGTTCTAAATGCACGCATCAGAACGACCAACCATTTAACCATTAAGCCATGCAGCCATTTAATTACAAATACTGCTCGATGTCGCCAGCGCCTTGACGGACTAGCTCGAAGTCGTCGTTGGTGCAGTCGATGATGGTGCTGGGGATGTTGCCGCCGAAACCGCCGTCGATTACAATGTCAACCATGGCGCGGTACTTCTCATAGATGAGGTCCGGGTCGGTGACGTATTCTTCGAGCGTGTTTTCATCTTCCCGCACCGAGGTGCTGACGATGGGGTTGCCGAGTTCCTTCACCAATTGAATGATGATTTGATTGTCGGGGACGCGGATGCCCACGGTTTTGCGCTGGCGGCCGCCCTGACGCGGAGCTTTGGAGCTGGCTTCGAAGATGAAAGTAAACGGCCCCGGCAAGGCGCGTTTGATGACTTTGTAGGTGGGCGTGGTGATGCCGTGGGCGTAGTCGGAAATGTGCGAGAGGTCGGAGCAGATAAAGCTCAGGTTGGCCTTCTCGGGGTTCAGCCCTTTGATGCGGCAAAGCTTTTCCACCGCCTTCGCGTTGTGAATGTCGCAGCCGATGCCATACACCGTGTCGGTGGGGTAAATGATGATGCCCCCTTTGCGCAACACCTCCACGACTTGCTGAATACGGTTTTGGGGCGGGTTGTCGGGGTGAATGCGAATCAGCGTGGCGGCCATGTCAAAACAAGGGGTTAGGTGAAAAACGGGGAGAGCGTACTAGAATGTTGAAAGAGCGGGGCAAGGTAGCCCTTGCGCCAGACAACTGCCATAGTCTTCGTGGTTTTTGTGCCAGAGGTTGCCTCCGACAAAGTTTCCGAGCACTCCGGCGAAGACCTCAATGCTCCCAACACGATTTCCGAGCACTCCGGCGAAGGTCCCAATGCTCCCAACACGATTTCTGGGTGCTCCGGCGAAGACCCCAGGGCTTCCAACACGATTTCTGGGTGCTCCGACAAAGGCGCCGGAGCTTCCGACGGCGTTTCCGGGCGCTCCGACAGGCTTCCCGAGGCTCCGACACGACTTCCGGGCCGTCCGACGGAGCTGGCGCCGGTTCGGTTTCATCTTGTTAACCCAAGCTACGCCGTAGCCGCGTAGCGGCGTAAGGTTTGTAGCCTCCGGCCGGTCCGGAGGTAGCGCCGCGTAGCGGTGCCAGAGGCACCCGCCCATCTGGCACCGCTACGCGGCGCGGGGGCGTTGTAGGCTTGGCGTTCTACAAACCTTCCGCCGCTACGCGGCTACGTCGCCACTCAGGTTTTTTGAGACCCTGCATTCGGAACGGACCGGCGAATTCAGACCATAAAAAAGGCCCCGGCGCAATGCCGGAGCCTTTTCAGTAAGAGAGCAGACTTGCTTCTACTGCTTCACGAAGCGGCGAGTCGCGCTGCCTTCCTTGGTGGTGAGGCGCACGGCGTATACGCCGGCCTTCAGCGAAGCCACGTTCAGGGTGGAAACCTCCGAAGCAGCCACCGAGCGGCTGACCACCTGGCCCAGTGCGTTCAGGATTTCCACCTGCGCACCGCGGCCAGCCCCGTCTACCCGCAGCGTGAGCTGGTTGGTAGCCGGGTTAGGATACAGCGCCACTGCCTTGGCGAAAGCCGGCTCTGCGGCGCTCTGCACAAACGCCAAATCGGCGTAGCGTCGCGGAATGATCTGGTAGCCTTCGGTGTAGGGCGTCATGTTGTCGAACTGCCCGCCGATGCCCGTGAGCCGGAAAGACGTGGTGGGAGCGGGCTTGCCGGCGAAGTCAGAATTAGCCGGGATGCGCACCTGGTAAGTAATGCCACCGGCCGTCACCACGTCTACGTTGTAAGCGGTAGCGGCGCCGGTCCACTGGCTAGGCGTTACGAGCGTTACGGGCGTGGCCGTAGTAATCAGCTCCGACTCCTCGTTTTCGGTGAGAGCGGCGGTTACGGCGCGCGGCAAATAGGTGCGGCGGGCGCGGCCCAGGGCCGTAATGTCGGTGAGCGTGATTTGCGTCAGGCCATTAAACTGGCCGAGCGTGCCGGTTACCAACACGGAGTCGCCTTCCAGCAGCGTAGTGGTGCCAATGGCAGCCGACGAGAACAGGCCGATGCCGCCCGTGTTGTCGATGAGCGTGAACTGATTGCCAGCCGTGCGCTGGTTTACGCCGTACACCGTGCCGCGCGCCGAAACCACCTGCGTGTTCTGGGTTGGTACGCCGGCCGCGTCGTTCACGGTCAGAGCCGCAACCGTGGAAACCGTGGGGCCGGTGGGCGTGTCGTTGTCGGTAATGGTGATGGTATAGTTACCAGTGGCGATGGTAGCCGCGCTGGCGGGCAGCACGTTTTGCAAGCCCAGAATAATCGTCTCGCTGGCTTCCGCTACGGCATCATCCACGATGGCCAGATTCACGTTTTGGGCGGCCGTAGTATTGGCCGGGAACGTAACGGTTTGGGTGGTGTAGGTGTAGTCGGCGGGGGCGGTGGCGGTACCGGCCGGCGTGGCCAGCACCACGTCAACGGTAATGGCCTGGGTGCTCGCCGCGCTCAGGCGCACCGGAATCTGGATAGTGCCCGCGTTTTCGTTGACCGTAGCCGAAGCCGCGCCAAACGACACGGCGGGCGTCGTGGGGGCCGTGGCCGTCGAGAGCGTGAAATTGTCGAGGGCCAGCAAGGCGTCGGAGCCCGTGTTGTCGGTGTCTTTCCAGCGAATCCATATCGTGGTGTTGCTGGGCCAGTTCAGCGTGAGCGAGGCCGTGATGGCCGCTGAGTTGGCTGCGTCGTTGCCATTCAGCGGGCCCGCCATAGTAGTGGCAGTGGCTAGCTCCTGAATATCGAGGGCGGAAACCGCCGTCCAGGTGCCGCTGCTGAGGCTGGTGGCATCGAGGCTGTATTCAAAAACCAGGCTTTCGTTGATGGTGGCACTGGAGCTGGACCGCCACTGCTCAGCGCGGCCCGCTAGAGTCAGCTGCGTGACGGCAGCACCGGTCTGGTTGAGAAACGCCGCGCCAAAAGCTGGTGCCGTAGAGGCTGACGCCAAGCTGCCAAGCGCCCGGTCGTTGTCGGTGGCGTCACCGGCATTGTAGACTGCGCCCGAAGTGCTGCTGCTGGTTAGTACCGTGGGGGGAAGCGGGGCGTTGGCGGCACCGGTTCCGGCCAGTCGGATGCCTGCCCAGCCGTCGGGATAGGTAGTGCCGGTCGGCGTGAGAACATCGAAGTTCTGGGTATAAGCGGCGCCCGTGAAGTTGACCGGCGTCTGAGCATGAGCCGCCGTGCCGAAAAGGCCGAGGGTTGCTACCAGCGCCAATCGGTGCCAGCGGGAAATGTACGAGTGTTGCATGCGTGAGAAGAAAGAAGGGAAATAAAGTGACGATGCAAATAGCCGCGGAAAGCTGACAAGCTCTCTGCTTCGGGAGCGGCAAAAGAGGCGGCTGCTACGGCCAGCCGACTTTCCGCCTCCCAAGCCAAGGGCTAATACTCCACCATCCAGCCACTGCCGGATTCCGCGTACTTTTGGTTTGTAAAGCTACTTCAAACGTCTCCGCCCGCCAATTTGCTTGCCACAACTTTAACGTTGCGGTAACCTTGCCTCTCTGCTCCCCGATGACCAAACCCCGCATCGACTACAAAGCCAAAGCCCTCAAGCGCCGCAACCGTTTCGCCTACATCACCGGCATCTTTGGCTTGCTGCTGATTACGTTCTCCTACTATTTCTACCAGGTTTTCTTCACGGCCAACGTCGAGACCAAAGGCCGCCCCACCTACGTGCTGGTGCGCCGGGGCCAGTCGGCGAAGGCCGTGCTAGACTCCGTGGAAGCTACCGGTGCCATCGTCGACAAGCTCAGCCTGCGTTTCGTGGCCAAGCTCATGAAGTACGAGAAGCTGGTGAAGCCCGGCCGCTACGAGTTGAAAGATGGCTACACCAACCGCCAGCTCATCAACGACTTGCGCACTGGCCGCCAGTCGCCGCTCAAGCTCACGTTCCAGAACATCCGCCTGCGCGCCGACCTGGCCCGCAAGCTCAACACCGCCATCGACGCCCGCCCCGGCCAGTTCGACAGTCTGCTCAGCAGCCCCAGTTACACCAAGTCCCTGGGCTTCGACACGACGAGCATCCTGAGCATGTTCATCCCGAATACCTACGAGCTGTACTGGAACTCCTCGGCCGACAATCTCATGCAGCGCATGAAGAAAGAGTACGAGAAGTTCTGGACCCCCGCCCGCGACGCCAAACGCAAGGAGCTGGGCCTGAGCCGCGCCGAAGTGAGCACGCTGGCCAGCATCGTGGAAGCCGAGCAGCAGCAGCACCCCGACGAGCGGCCCCGCGTGGCGGGCGTGTACCTCAACCGCCTCAAGCGCAACATGAAGCTCCAGGCCGACCCCACGGTGGTGTACGCCAACCGCGACTTCACCATCAAGCGCGTGCTGAACGTGCACCTCACCAAAGACTCGCCCTACAACACCTATAAGTACGGCGGCCTGCCGCCCGGCCCCATCAAGCTGCCCAGCATTGCCAGCATCGACGCCGTGCTCAACCCCGAAAGCCACGACTACCTCTACTTCTGCGCCAAGGAAGACTTCAGCGGCTACCACGCCTTCGCCCGCAACGAGCAGGAACACCTAGTAAATGCCCGCCGCTACCAAGCCGCCCTGAGTAGGGCGGGAATTATGAAATAGGTTTTGATGTGCTGATGTGCTGATGGGTTGATTGAGGACGACATCAGCACATCAGCACATCAACCAATCAGCACATCAAACAATCAGCACATCAGCACATCAACCCATGTATCAATCCGACACCCACATCCGTGTGCGGTATGCTGAAACCGACCAGATGGGCTACGTGTACCACGGCAACTACGCGGCATATTTCGAAGTGTGCCGCACCGAGGCGTTCCGGCAGCTCGGCATCAGCTACAAAGACCTCGAAGCCGAAGGCGTAGGTATGCCGGTGGGAGAAATTCGCACCCGTTTCCGCCGCCCCGCCCGCTACGACGACCTGCTGACGGTGCGCCTGCTCCTGAAGCAGCCCGCCGAAGGCTCGCGGGTGCTCTTCGAATACGAAATCTACAACGAGGCGCAGGAACTGCTCACCGAGGGCCATACGTTGATGGTGTTCGTAAGCATGAGCACCGGCCGCCCGGTGCCCGTGCCGCAACACATTCAGCAAAAGCTGGCCGGGTATTTCTCCGAGGACGAAACGGCCGGTCCGCTCACGCCCCCCAAGCCACCCACCAACGCTCCCGCCCCCGCGGCATTTTTAAAGAAATGATTTTCTGTCATTGCGAGCCGGAGGCGAAGCAATCCTTCCTTCACCATGCTATACTCGTCCCTTAGCTCTAAATCTTTTTAGTATAGTATAGTCCAGGGCGCTTCGAGCATAGGAAAGCTCAAAGCAAAGAGAGGAAAGATTGCTTCGCCTCCGGCTCGCAATGACAAAACAATACTCCTATGCATCTTCCTGTTCGTCGTTACCATTTGCCTGATGTGCGTCGCCGGCGTGGTTACCGGCGGTTTATCGTGTGGCTGAAGCGCCTGCGGTTTGCGGGCGGGCGGGCCTCCGTGTACGACGTGATGGACCGGCTCATGCAGGAAATCAAGCTCGATGGCATTGCCAAGCGCGCTTCTTACATGGCGTTCAACTTCACTATCGCGCTTTTTCCCACCATTATTTTCCTGTTCACGCTCATTCCCTACATCCCGATTCCAAACCTGAACGTGGACATCCTACAATTCCTCGCCGACCTTATTCCGCGGGAGATGTACGTGGCTATTTCCGGCACCATCGAGGATATCGTGAACATTCCGCACGGAGGCCTGCTGTCGTTTGGTTTTGCCACAGCGCTGGTGCTCAGCTCCAACGGCATCATGGCCCTGCTCGACGCTTTCGAGAAAAAGTACCCCTCGTTCAAGAAGCGCACCTACGTCCGTAAGCGCGTCATTGCCACGCTACTCACGGTGGTGCTGTCGTCGGTGCTGCTGGTGTCGGTGGCGGGCATCTTCTTCGGAACCTACATCATTGACGCGCTGGTGTATCTGGAAATTGTGCCCGAAACGTTTACCTCTGAGCTGATTACTATTATAAAGTACGGTTCCGTGGTGGGCCTCTTCCTGCTCACCACCTGCCTCGTGTACTACTACGTGCCGCCCGTGCACGACAAGTGGCCCTTCCTTTCGGCCGGCGCTATAGTCGCGACGCTGCTCATTTTCCTGGTGTCGTTCCTGTTCATCCTGTACGTCAAGATTTTCGACTCTTATAATCACTTCTACGGCTCCATCGGCACGCTCGTCGGCTTCATGGTGTGGTTGGATTTCGTGTGCATGACCCTGATTCTAGGCTTCGAAATCAACGTGAGCATTGATGCCGTAACGGGCCGCCTGCGCAACGGAGCGCCCGGGTTGCGGCTGCTGGCCCGCCTGCGCCACCGGGAAGCTCAGGTTTAGCGCTTGATAATCAGCTAAGGACAGCCTCAACTTCCGGAAAAGAACGCGCCTGTCGGAAAAATATGTCGGCAAAACTTGTAGCAAGGGCGGGGCGCTGCTACTTTTGTCGTCCCAAACCACTCGGTTGGGACCTAGAGAGGTGGCAGAGTGGTCGAATGCGACGGATTCGAAATCCGTTATACCCGCAAGGGTATCGGGGGTTCGAATCCCCCCCTCTCTGCGGAATACTTTTTCAGAATTGCTGGAAAACCTTTTTGCTTCAGAAACCGCATAACGCATTCACACATCCAGAGGAGTGGCAGAGTGGTCGATTGCGGCGGTCTTGAAAACCGTTGAGGGTTAAACCTCCGGGGGTTCGAATCCCTCCTCCTCTGCGACATGAGGTTTCTGATAGCTTGAAAAGCCCCGCCGAACCGGCGGGGCTTTTTGTTTTTCTGAATTGTGGCGTAGCTAGGTAGTGCTGGTAATCGTTCAGCCAATCGGCCAGTAGTAACTGTACATGCTAGTTGCATACTTTGAAAACAGACGCTTGTCTCACTTCTCGTGTCCTACTGTCACAGGTCTTACTACTTGAAAGCTGAGCTGTACAACTTCTTGCTTACTGTCGCGTAGATGCAACGCTTTGCGGCTTCAGGTGCTTTGCCTGCCTGCCGCGGGGCGTTGCCTCTTATGTGGAAATGGCTATTCTGGAGTCTGGTGCTGTGGGCACTAGTTCCGTCGTCTGCGGCTGGCTACTCCGTGCTTTCGCACCAAGCCAACATCGACTCTTCCTGGACGCGCTGTCTGCTACCATTGCTGCAAAAACGCTACCCCGGCGCCACTGAAGCAGAACTCATCGAAGCCAAAAGCTACGCCTACGGCGGCTCCATCATCCAAGACATGGGTTTCTATCCGTTTGGCTCGGAGATGTTCACCAACCTGACCCACTACGTGCGCAGCGGCGATTTCGTGCGCAATTTGCTTGACGAGGCCCACAACCGGAATGAATACGCCTTCGCGCTGGGTGCGCTGGCTCACTACGCGGCCGATGTTATCGGGCATTCTGAAGGTACGAATAAGGCCATGCCCTCCGTGTATCCGGAATTGCAGCAGAAGTTCGGCAACAATATCACCTACGAAGAGGCGCCCATTCAGCACACCCAGCTGGAGTTTGCCTTCGATGTGGTGCAGCTGGCCGCTGGCCGTTACCGCACCGCCGATTACCAGCGAGCCGTGGGCTTTCAAGTGAGCAAGCCCGTGCTGGAGCGCGCCTTCCACAAGACTTATGGCTTGGAGCTTGGGCAAGTTATTTTCAACGTGGACCTTGCAATTGGCTCGTATCGGTTTGCAGTGCGTCAGCTCATTCCCATTGCCAGCCGGGCGGCTTGGCAGTCGCAGAAGAAAGAAATACGCCGCCTGAGCCCCCGGGCGCGCCGCCGCGATTACGTGTATCGGCAGAGCAAGAAACAATACCGCAAACTCTACGGCACCAGCTACCAGCAGCCTGGTACTGGGGCGCGCATTCTATCGTACTTCGTGCGAGTGCTGCCCAAAATTGGGCCACTGAAACCATTTGCTTTCAAGCTGCCTACCCCCGAGGCGCAGGACCTATTCAAGAGCAGCTTCCGGGAAGTAATGCTGGAATATCGCCGCCGGGTAGAAGCCGAGCCCATCGATACTACCACAGCCTCAACGCAGCAGTTGCCCAACACCGATTTCGACACCGGCCAGCCCACCAAAGTAGGTGAGTACGCGCTGACTGATGAAACCTACGGTGAATGGCTGCGCACACTCGCCGACAACAAGTTTGATGGCCTGACGGCACCCGTGCGCCGTAATATTCTCACTTTCTTCGGTGCCGCGCCCAAGTCGCCGGTAGATGCCGAGGAGAAGGAAAACAAGACCCGAGCTAAGACGATGGAAGCATTAGCTCAGTTGCAGGCGTTGAAAGTGAAGTAGCATGGTGCCCGACAGCAGCCCGCCGTAAAACAAGAAGGGGAAAGCAGCTTCGCTGCCTTCCCCTTTTGCTGCCTCTAACTTCCCGGCTAGTAAGATCGGTAAGACCGGTAGGGCCGGTAGTTGGGGCGGTGCAATAGGTGTGTTTTGTGTTTTTGAGCCCGAAGCAAGGGCAGCCGCAGGAACGGCTTAGCATTGGCATCGGGGGCAGAAAGGGCGCTGCCCGCCACGACGACGAGCAGTAAGAGCAAACGGTAAATAGCGGTGAGCATGTTGCAATAGGTCTGCGGGGAGCGGGCTTCCTGCCGGGCTACCACCGTGGTGTTTCAGCGAGGAAGTGAACAAACCTACGCACGATAACGGCTGCATTGCCGGGCTTTTCGCCGAGCCAAAGGGGCCATACCGCCAACTACGCATTCTACCCGACGAAGCAAATAAGCCCTAGTTATCCGCTTGGCTCCTTAACGCAGCTATGCTTCTAATAGCCTGCATCAATGCAGTGAGTTAGCTGCCTTCCTGCACCAGCCCGCTGCTAAGGCGGCGCAACACAATTTCAGCTTGCTTAGCCTGGTAACGGATGTCGAGCAGGCGGACTTCGGCATCGAGCTGGGTGCGTTGGGCTTCGCGCAGAGCCAAGGGCGCAAGCAATCCTAATCGGTAACGCTCCAGCGCAATGGCCACGTTTTCGCGGGCCAGCAGAATATTAGCTTCTTCCAGTTCCAGCAGCTGCAAGCGGTTCTGGTACTGCGCGTACGCCTGCTCGGCCTCGGCTTCCAGCTGGAGCTGCGTTTGGCTGAGCTGCAATTGGCTTTGCTCTTCCGCAATGCGGGCATTTTGTTCCAGCCGGGTTCGGTTGAATCCGTCGAAAATGGGAATAGACGCTACCACACCATAGTTGAGGCCGTAGGTGCGGCCAGTGTTGGTGACGAGTTGAGTACCGAAAAAGGCCGCGCCGTTAATGTTACGGTTGTAGCCGTAGCCACTGGTGAGCCCAATCTGCGGGAAGCGAGAGGCGCGCGCCAGCTTCCGGTCGTAGGTGGCTACTTCCGTGTTGATGCGGGCTTGCAGCAGGCGCGGGTTGTTTTGCTGCACAGCCTGGGCCACGCCTTCGCGGCTCAGATTGGTAGCCACCACAATAGAATCTACAGGTCGGAAGTCGAGGCGGGGCGAGCGGCCTAGTAGGTTGTTAAGGTTGATTTTGGCGGTTTGCAGCGCTTCCTGCTGCTGAATAAGCACCGAACGGTCGGCGTTGAAATCGACGCGGGCCGTAAGAACTTCCACTTTGGCGCTGGCGCCCACGTCTACGCGGGCCTGCGTCAGGTCAATGCGCGCCTGCCCAATTTTCAGGGCTTCTTCAATGGAATTGATTTTGCCCGACTCGCGCACGACCACGTAATAGGCATCCGTGATATTGGCTACTGTTTCCTCCATCGTGGCGCGGGTGAGCTGCCGCTGGCTTTGGTCGAGGGCCTTCAGCCGGTCGTAGGCGATGAACATGCCCAGGCCATCGAAAATCGTCCAGGTGGCTGCCACGTTCGCGTTGAGGAGGTTCGACTGCGCCCCGTTGGCAATGCTAGCTTCCGGCCTAGCCGACGATTCCTGCCGCACGTTGTTGCGGTTGAAAGTGCGGGTAAAGTTGCCGTTCACCACGGGTAGCTGGCCAGCGTTGCCGCGCGTCACGTTGTTTTCCGCAATCTCCTCATCCTTGCGTGATAATCGAATGTTGTAATTATTCTCCAAGCCCATCCGGATTGCCTCGGCCAACGTCAACGGAGCAGCATCGGCCACCGTTTCCGGCTTGGCCGTCTGTGGTTTGGACTGTGGCTTCTGCGCTGGCTGTTTCGAGGGTTGCGCCGGTTGCTGAGCCAAACTCAGCAGCGGCAGCAGTAAGAAAGTGGAGATAAGGAACGAACGAAGCATTGCAAGTGAAAGCGTGGCGCACGCGCCCGATAGTGATGGTGCATGCCCGTACTACGGGGCTAGTAAGTGGTTCCGGCGCCGAGGCTACTCTCGCAAGTAGCTTCGGCGGACGCGCAACGCGTCTCTAGGCCGTCACCTTTTTGTCTGAAACTTTCTGGCTGTGTTTTTTGGCGGTGGCGAAGTACGAGTACATCACGGGCACTACGTAAAGCGTGAGGCCCGTGGCAAAAAACAAGCCGCCCACTACCCCAATACCCATAGCGCGCCGGCTTAGTGCCCCGGCGCCCGTAGCAATGGCAATGGGCAGAATGCCTAGAATGGCGCACAGCGAGGTCATCAGGATGGGCCGGAAACGAGCCGTGGCGCCTTCAATAAGACCGGTCATATAATCGACACCTTGCTCTACGCGCTGGTTGGCAAACTCCACGATAAGGATGCCGTTTTTCGTGACCAAACCCACCAGCATGATGATGCCAATCTGCGAAAACAAGTTGAGCGTCTGGTTGAAGTACCATAGACTCAGCAGCGCCCCGCTCAAGGCCAGCGGCACCGTCACCATGATGATAACTGGGTCGCGGAAGCTTTCAAACTGCGCCGCCAGCACCAGGTAAATCAGCACCAGCGCCAGCCCGAAGGCGAAAAGGAGCGAGGAGGAGCTTTCTTCAAAGTCGCGCGAGGCCCCCGATAATTCCGTGGAGAAGGTCTCGTCCAACTGCTTGTCGGCAATGGCCCGCATGGCCGCGATACCGTCGCCGAGGGTTTTGCCGGGCGCCAGCGAGGCCGAGAAAGTGGCCGAGTTGTAGCGGTTGAAGCGGTAGAGCTGCGGCGGCGTGCTGCTTTCGGTGAGGCGAATCACGTTGTCGAGCTGCACGAGCTGGCCGTCGGCGCTTTTCACGGAGAGCAAGCGCACATCCAACGGTTGGTTACGGTCTTCGCGCGCCACTTGCCCAATAATCTGGTACTGCTTGCCTTCCCGAATGAAATAGCCGTAGCGCTGTCCGCTCAACCCCGATTGTAGCGTCTGGCTGATGCTTTGCACCGAGATACCAAGGCTCTGGGCCTTTTCCCGGTCGATGTTCACGCGCAACTCGGGTTTGTTGAACTTCAGATTGACATCCACGAACTGGAACGTGGGATCTTGGCGGGCCGCTTCCAGAAACTTCGGCACGGCCGTGCGCAGCTTATCAAAATCCTGTGTCTGCACCACAAACTGCACCGGCAAGCCGCCACCTCCGCCAGAGCCAATGCTTTGGTCCTGGGAAACCGAAGTCCGGGCCGCCGAAAGCCGCTTGACACCCGCACTCAGCTTAGAGGCAATTTTGTCCTGCGTGAGCGGGCGCCTATCAGCGTTGAGCAATAGCACTCGGGCCGTACCGGAGTTGGTGCCGCCGCCGAAGCTAGGCGAAGTCACGGCAAATACGCTGCTCAGGTTCTTTTCGCCCGCCGAGTCCATCGCCATCCGAGTGAGCTGGTTCATGTAGGCATCCATGAACTCGAAAGAAGCGCCTTCGGGGCCGGTGGCATTCACATTGACGCGGCTCCGGTCTTCTACTGGCGCTAGTTCCGAGGGAATGGTTTTCATGAAAAACCAAATGCCAACGCCCGTACCAGCCACTACCAACCACGCCAGCCAACGGTTGCGCAGGAAGGTTTGCAAACTGTCTTGGTAGCCGCCAATCAGCTTCTCGAAAAACGGCTCCGTCTTGCGGTAAAACCAGTTATGCTTTTCCTCACGCTTCAGCAGCACCGAGCACATCATGGGCGTGAGCGTGAGCGAAACGAAAGCCGAAATCAACACCGAACCCGCCACCACAATGCCGAATTCGCGGAACAGGCGGCCCGTAATACCAGTCAGGAACACCACCGGCAGAAACACTGCCGCCAGCACCACCGTCGTGCTCACTACAGCCAGCAGAATTTCCTCGGAGCCCTTGATGGCCGCCGTCTTAGGGTCTTCGCCTTCCTCGATGCGCGAGTAAATATTCTCCAGCACCACAATGGCATCGTCCACCACGAGCCCGATGGCTAGCACGATGGCCAGCAGCGTGAGCACGTTGATGGAGAAATTGAGCAGGTACATCACGAAGAAAATACCCACCAACGATACTGGAATGGCTACCACCGGAATGAGCGTGGAGCGCCAGTCGCGCAGGAACAGGAAGATGATAATCACCACCAGCACGAAGGCTTCGATGATGGTGTGCTCCACTTCGTTGATGGACTGGCGGATGAACACTGAGTTGTCGAAACCTGGCTTTAGTACGAGGTCCTTGGGCAGGTCTTTGCCGTAGAGCGCAATGCGTTTATTGAACTCGTCGGCAATGTCGATTTGGTTGGACCCCGGCTGCGGAATTACGGCGAGGCCCACCATCGGCACGCCATTTACTTTGAAGATGGTCTGGTCGTTTTCGGGGTACAGCTCCGCGTAACCAATGTCGGAAAGCCGCACCAAGGACGAGGCATCCTTGCGAATGATGAGATTGTTGAAATCCTCGACGCTACTCAGGCGGCCCATCGTGCGCAACGTGAGCTGGGTGTTCTGACCCTGCACGGCGCCGCTGGGTAGCTCCACGTTTTCGCGGGTCAGGGCGGCCTGCACATCCACGGGGCTTACGCCCAGCGCCGACAGTTTCACGGGGTCCAGCCAGAGGCGCATCGAATATTTCCGCTCGCCATACACCCGAATTTCCGACACGCCCGGAATGGTTTGCAGGCGCTCTTTGAGGGTGTTGTTGGCGTAGTCGGTCAGCTCCAGTAGGTTGCGCTTGGAGCTGCTCAAGTAGGTCATCACAATCGGCTGGGAGTCGGCGTTGGCCTTGCTCACTACCGGCGGGTCGATGTCACGCGGCAAGCGGCCCTGCGCCCCCGATACTTTGTCGCGCACGTCGTTGGCGGCGGTTTCCAGGTCGGCGTCGAGGTCGAATTCCACCGTAATCTGGGTGCGGCCGTCGCGGGAGTTGGAGGTCAAGTTCTTGATGCCAGCGATGCCGTTGAGGGCTTCCTCCAACGGCTCTGTCACCTGGCCCTGCATCACGTCGGCTGAAGCCCCGGTGTAGGTTGCCGACACGGTAATGATGGGCGGATCCACGCTCGGGTATTCCCGAACGCTGAGGTACCGAAACCCGATCACGCCAAAAATCACGATGACGAGACTCATCACGATGGCGAGAACGGGGCGGTTTATGCTGGTGCTGGAAAGGCTCATACGTTTGCTTCTCGCGGTGTTTCGCAGTGGTAAAACGCAGTGTTTCGCAGTGCTCAGTCGTCAGCGCACTGCGAAACACCGCGCTAACACCCGCGAAACACTGCGAGAAATTCTACTTGGTCACGCGCACCGCATCTCCGGGTTTCACCTGAAGAATGCCGGTACGAATCACGCTATCACCCACGGCCAAGCCGTCGGTTATTTGGATTACTTGTTCCGAGCGAATACCGATTTTAACCTTCTTCGGCACCATCTTGCCGCCCTTTACCGTGTACACGCTGTAGCCGCTGGCTTCGGGAATTACCGCCTCCGTGGGCACCTGCAAAGCATCCGTCGATTCACCGAGCCGCAGATTCACCTTCACGAAGGCCCCGGGGCGCAACTCGTCTCTGGTATTGGCATAGCGGGCGCGTACGGGCAGCGTGCGGCTCGCGGGGTCAATCTGCGGATCTATGGCGTAGACTTTGGCATCGAATTTCTTGTTGGTCGCCTCATCGGTTACGCTCACCACATCGCCAATGCGCACATTGCTCGCAAAACGGCCCGGCACGGCAAAGTCAATTTTAACGGGCCGCACGCGGGAGAGGGTCGTGATTTCGGCGCCGGGGCTTACGTAGGTGCCCACCGTGGCGGTAGTCAACCCTAGCACGCCATCGAAAGGAGCCCGCACGTATGCTTTACTCAAGGTAGCCCGCAACGCCTGCAAGTCCGACCGGGCCGTGAGCAGCTGGTTGTTGGCCTGCTCATATTCTTGGGCGCTGATGTATTCTTTGTCCAGCAAGGTGCGCTGCCGCCGTTCCTGGTCACGGTAGAGCTTGATGTTGTATTCCTGCTTGCGAATGGCCGCCTGCGCCTCATCGGCATTGATGCTGAACAGGAGTTGGCCCTTGCGCACCGGCTGGCCTTCGCGAATGTTGAGACTGGTAATTTTGCCCGACAGTTCGCTCTTAATTACCACCGACTCATCGGCCTGGACGGAGCCCGTGGCAGCTACTTCGTCGGAGAGATTGGTGGCTTGTACCACGTATACTTGCACGGGCAACTTCTGGCCGCCTTTGCCGCCCCCGGCTCCGCCCAGACCACCCGCGCCGCCGCGGCCACCGCCCTTGCCTTCGGCATTGGGGGAGGGGAAATACTTTATCTTGACGAAAACCAGCCCCGCTACTAAAGCCAGCGCCACGAGTATCCACAAGAGGCGGTGGCTTTTGCCGGCAGGAGCTTGGGCTACTTCTACTTCTTGTTCCTTGGTTTGCATACTAGGGGAGAGTTCCGGCTGATCTTTCTCCGTCCATCCAGACGGGAAACCCATAAGTAACGGTTCACAACGCGAACCGGCCGGTTAGAGTTTGCTCTAAAATGAAAGTGACTGGGTGGGCACGGCGGTAAGACACCGAAAAAGCCCCCGGGTTGCAAAACAGAACAGTAACTAGCCTCGACAACTAAAGAAGCCACGACGTAAACAGGATACTTTCTCGGTATTTGCGCTGCCGTAAAAATTCTACTCCAAACTTCCAGATTACGGAGTTATTTCGCCGCCTGACTACGCCTATGAGCCTGCCCCGCAACCCCACCGAAGCGTCCCGTAATTTCTTTGAGGAAGTGCATGAAGTAGTACGCCTCGTACCGCCTGGCCGCGTCACCACCTACGGCGCCATCGCGCATTATCTCGGCGCCAAGCACGGCGCCCGTATGGTCGGCTACGCGCTCATCGCCGCCGCGCCCGCGCTGGGCCTGGAGCGGGTACCAGCCCAGCGCGTCGTTAACCGCAACGGCTTACTGACCGGCCGCCATCATTTCTCCACGCCCACCGCCATGCAGGAAGCCCTCGAAGCCGAAGGCGTACGTGTGCAAGACGACCAAGTCGTGGACTTCAAGAAACTGTTCTGGGACCCGGCCGTGGAATTGGAGTAGTGCCTAAATAGTGTAAGCGACTATTTTTTAGAACCGACTGTACAGCCCTGCACGGCCGTCGCTCCAATATCTACTGAGACCAAGCGTAGCGTAGGAGCGGTCTGAGTGGCGGTACTCAAGCGGCAATCTAGGTAGTTGGTAGCGTGCGCATCGGGACGGAATTGGAAACAGGTTTCGCGTTCCGTCTGGCCGCACACGCTAATGTCAGCCTGCGAAACGGCCGGTACAGCCAGGGAAATATACTGGCCCGTTTGTAGAGAACCCACTACTTGGCCGTTTAGCCGTACCTGCACTGCCTTATCCGGCACAGCATCCGGCCGGCGATACACTATCACAGTTGCTCCAGTAGCCGGAGTGTCGGTCCAGGTAGTTACGGGTGCATCTTCGCTAGCAAATCCTGTGTCGAGCGACACCCGCATCGTGGCTGCTAGTAGCTGGGGCGACTGGCGGGTAAATGCGCCAACCGGAGTGACGACAACAGCAACGCTCTGCCGCCGTGGGTCGACGTATACGGGCGCTTGGTACTCGTACCCGCCCTCTTTGTAGCTCAGAGGGTAGAAGGTGGTGCCGTGGCGGATGTAGGCTTGAGTACCGTCGGAAAATCCCCATACTTGTTCTTCGGCAAGCCATTTTCCGGCAGCGTTACGCAGCTTCACATCCACCCATCGAATGGGAGATCCCGCAAGCCCCATGACCTTTGTATTTCCTACTATGCATTGGATATCGGGCTGTGGCGTATTCTGCCGAAAATCAGCTACAGTGCGGTAGGCGCCCGCTCGCAAAACGGTTGCATTCTGGATAGGATAAGGCTGGACGGGAGATAAGGCTAACACTTGTTCCCAAGTCAGAGAAGAGCTGGCACCGATTTGTGCAGGAGTCCAGGTTTTCAAGGAAGCCAGACCATGCAGTAACACCTGGCTAATCATGCGGGGGTGTTGGCTGGTGACATCCAGGGCGTGTGAACTGGCTAGCTCCGTTGCGTGGTGAGCTAAGTAGTAGCCGTCGGCGCTACGGTAATAGAAGTCCGCAACCAATTCGGCCAAAGAGTATTCCTTATAGCTCTCGTTGATATGCTCGGTAATGTTGAGCCGACGCACCACCAATATCAGCGGATGAGCTTCGGCGGGGCGAATAACCTGCCTGAAGAAGGAGGTCAGCTCCTGTTCCAAACCCTGCCGAAAACGAGCTAGCTTAGGCTTATTCTCAAGTCCGTTGTTGAGCCACCCAAGACTGTTTTTGTTGGCGCGGGCGTCGACAACTTGCGCAACATAAACCGGGTGTGGGCCGGCACCTTGCGCGAGTTCAGTAGGAAGAGCTATGTAGTGGTAGAGTTGGGCTTGCGCGAAGCTGGTACGCAGCAACCACAGCAAGGCTGCTAAAAAGCCGCCTCGGTAGAGAAGTATCACCGAAAATGAGGGTAGAAAAGCGAAATAAAAGGTCGGTAAGAATCCGAGCAGCAGGTGCTCAGTCGAGCCAAATATAAGAGCTGTCTATTTCTTTACCTAAACTGCTCTATATCTCTTTCTAGCTCCTCTTCAATCGCTTATCTTTGCTTGGCGCAAACTCCGCACCTCTTGTTTTACCGTATGAAACAACGCTTACTCACTACTTTTTTCCTGGCCTGCTTCACCCTGCTTACGGCGGCGGCGCAAGGCACTTTTTCCATCCGCGGCCGGGTGCTCGATAAGCTGACCGGCGAGAGTCTGCCCGGTGCTACCGTGCAGGTGAGCGGCAACGGCGTAAATACGGGTGGCGGCACGGAAGCTAATGGTTCTTATGCCATATCCGGCCTAAAACCGGGTAGCTACGTGGTGCGAGCTTCTTTCATCGGCTATAAATCCGGCGAGCAGAAGGTCACAATTAGCTCCCAAAACGCGGTGGCTACGTTCTCGCTCAACGCCGACAACGCGACGCTCAACGAGGTGCAGGTAGTAGGCTCGCTCGGCATTGCGGTGGAACGCTCCACGCCCGTAGCCTTCTCGGCCGTGAACGAGGTGAAACTGCGCGAAACACTCTCCAACCGCGACTTACCGCTCATTCTCAATGAAACACCCGGTGTGTACGCCACGCAAGGCGGCGGCGGCACCGGCGACTCCCGCATCAACATCCGCGGCTTCGACCAGCGCAACGTGGCCGTAATGGTGAACGGAGTGCCCGTGAATGACATGGAAAACGGCAATGTGTTCTGGTCGAACTGGGACCTGGGAGATGTCACGAAGTCGTTGCAGGTACAGCGCGGGTTGTCGGCGTCCAAGATTGCCGTGCCTTCGGTGGGGGGCACCATCAACGTGCTCACGCGCGGCTTCGATGACAAGCGCAGCGCGCTGGCTCGCCTCGAAACCGGCTCCAACAACTACCGTAAAGCCTCGCTTATGCTCAGCAGCGGCACGCTAAAGGGCGACTGGGCTTTCACGTTTTACGGCTCGCGGCGCACTTCCGATGGGTGGGTGGATCAGGCTTTTGATGATGCTTGGACGTACTTCGGCAACATCAGCAAACGTATGGGCAAGCATCGGCTGTCGCTCACGGGCCTGGGCTCGCCGCAAAGCCACGGCACACGTTCGTTTCAGTCGAATGTGGGTGTGTATTCCGAATCGAAAGCTCGGGAACTAGGTGCCAAACCGGTAAAGGATGGCAATAAAGGCTTTCAGTACAATCCCTACTGGGGCACTCTCCGACGCTACGACCGGGACCCCACGACCTTTACGGCAAGCAATTTTGGCAACGAAGAGGTGCTCAACGAGCGCAGCAACTTTTACCACAAGCCCCAGATCAACCTCAACGATTACTGGCAGGTGAATGACCGACTCTTTGTTTCCACGGTGGTGTACGCTTCGTTTGGCAACGGTGGGGGTGTGAGCGGCCTGACCAGCGGCAACTCCAGTACCATCAGCCAGAATTCAACTACCGGTCAAACCGACTTCCAAGGCATTTTCAACCGCAACATCCGCAACCACGACATTGTATCCGTTACGCGTAACCCGGCTACTGGGCGCAGAGACACAGTGTTTGGCCCAGAGCGCCAGGCCACGCAGTTCCTGGTCAACAACGTCAACAGCCACCGCTGGTATGGTTTCGTGACGGGCGCCGACTATAGCCTCGGCGACAAACTCACGCTGTCGGCTGGTGTAGATGGCCGCAGCTATTATGGCCTGCACTATCGCCAGATTCGTGATTTGCTTGGGGGTACGTATGCCAAGCCTATCGGCGATAGAAATGCGGATCCTACCACTCTGTTGAGAGAAGGAGATAAGCTTAGCTACAACTACGATGGCAAAACCCAGTGGTTAGGTGGCTACGGCCAGCTTGAGTACAAGACGCCGGTGCTATCGGCCGTAGTCAGTGGTACCGTTTCCCGCATCAACTACAAGCGCATCGACTACTTCCAAGCCAAAGTAGTGAACGTGGACGGGGAAGACCGCAGCATCGGTTTCGGGCAGACCTACACCGGCTCCGATGGCCAAGTATACACCGCCGACGATGCGCGCACCGTGGAAACCGACTGGGCCCGCTTCACCGGATACAGCGTGAAGGCCGGCGCCAACTACAATCTCACGGAGCACGACAACTTATTTGTCAACGCGGGCTATAACAGCCGAGTGCCGTTCTTCAACCAGGTATATACTACGCAGGGATTGCGCTATCCCAACGTCAAGACCGAAGGCATTACGAGCTTGGAAATGGGCTACAGTATCAACTACCCGAGCATGAAAGCCACCCTGAACGCCTACTACACCCTGTGGGCCAATAAGGCAACTAACTCGGTGAGCACTAGCACGGGAGAAGCCATTTATAGCTCCGTCCGCAACATCGATGCCCGCCACATGGGCATCGAACTGAGCGTGGCGCAAGAAATCAGCCGCCGCTTGCAGCTCAACGCCGCCATTGCCCTCGGCGACTGGCGCTGGGTGGGCCAAGGTTTACTCAACCAGACCGATGAAGCTGGCATTCAGGTTCCCGGCACTCAGCTCGACCAGCCGGTGTACCTCGATGGCACGCACGTTGGGGACGCCGCGCAGAACCAGTTTCAGTTGGGCCTGCGCTACGAGCCGTTCCGCGGTGCCTATATCCGCCCTTCCTTCTTGCTGTTCACTAAATATTATGCTGCCTTCAATCCGGAGAGCATCGTTAATCCAGCTACCCGCACTGACTCCTACCGTCTGCCCACTAGCCGCAACCTCGATCTGCACTTTGGCTATGATATAAAGCCTTTACTGCAAGACAAGGTGCGTCTGGGCTTCAAAGCCTCGGTGCTCAACGTACTGAACGAGTATTATTTCACCGATGTCTCGAACCGCAACAACTCCAACGTAATAGATCCTAACCTTATCCAAGCCTTCTTCAACCGGGGCCGGACCTTCACCGTGGGCCTGTCAGCCACAATATTGTAGGTTCTCAGGTTTACTGCTGGCTTTCGCGCCGGAGCAAACCCACGTTCAAGAAAAAACGCCGGCTTCTCACAAGAAGTTGGCGTTTTTGTTGGGCCCAAAACAGGGTATCGAAGCAATCAGCTACGGGGCACGAGGAGCGAGAGAAGTGTATGTCTTGCAGAATTTGATGACAACGGGAAGATGGTCTCACCTCTCATAGCCTCCAGTTCGCTGCCTAATTTCTTACAGGCTCGGCTGAGGTGGCCAGTGCTGCGCGTGGTTGGCTGTTGTAAGCTGCTAGAATAGCGCTACGGACTTCTTCGGGGCTGGCGTTCTTGAGTAGATAGCCGTGTGCTCCTTCCGTTTTGAGGCTTTCGATAAGTTCGGGCTCATCGTGCATCGAGATAATGATGACGCGGATGCGAGGATACTGCGCCCGGAGCAGCCGCACGGTTTGCAGGCCGTCGAGGTTGGGCATTTGCAGGTCCATGAGTATGACATCGGGCAATGAGCCTTGGTCGAGGCGCTGCAGCAGCTCTTCACCGTCGCCGGCTTCGAAAAGAACTTCCATGCCCGGAAAACCACTTATCAAGGCGCGCAGCCCCTTCCGGAAGAGAATGTGGTCGTCGGTTACGGCAAGGCGGATCGAGGTTGGATTCATAGAACGGTGAGGATGGTAGGGGCCTGAATGGCAGCAAGATAGGGAATAGGGAAGGAAATCCAAACCTGACTGCCTTCCCCTGCTTCCGATTCGTAGCGCAGAGAACCTTGTAACACGGCCACACGGCTGCGCAAATTAGTAAGCCCATGGCCGGTGCGGGCCCCAGGCAGCGGCGCTACGTCTACCAGCGCCGAGTCGAAGCCTATGCCATTATCGTGGTAATGCAAGGAAAGCATATCCGTCCCAAAATCGACGATAATATTGATTTGTTCCGCATGCGCATGGCGCAGCCCGTTGCCGAGCAGTTCTTGCACCACGCGGTACACGATAAGCTCGTACTTGGGGTCGAGGCGACGGGGCTGGCCGCGTTGTTCGAGTGTGAGGCGCGTGGGGCCGTCGGCGGGCACGGTGCGGGCCAGCGCGTCGAGGGCGAAAGGCAGGCCGAATTTCTGAAGGGCCGCCGGCAGCAAGTTGCGCGAAATGCGTCGTACCTCGGTAATAGCTTGGTCGAGCAGTGCCGTGGCTTCTTGCGTGAGGCCGGGCTGCCCCAGGGTACTTAGGTGCAGCTTCACAATAGCGAGCGTGGTGCCAACGCCATCGTGCAAGTCGGCCGCGATGCGGCGGCGCTCGTCTTCCTGGGCCAGGAGCGCCGCTTCCAGTGCCTGTTGCTGCGAGGTATCGCGCACCTGGCGAAGCTGTTCCTGCTGGCGCAACAGCCGCCGCTGGTAGCGTAGCACGAAGGCCACAATGCCTAGCGCCAGCAGCAGGAGCACTGGGGTTGCTAGCAGCACAGGAACCAGCCAACTACTCATGAACACAACAGCGAATACGGCCCGGAGGCGCGGTGAAAAGTCAAAGTAAGCAGGCCGTACGAAAGTAGTGCCAACAGTGAGATAAAAAGAGCAAGATCCCGCTACCTAAGACTTCGATAAAAGTAGTAAATGGCCGCATGAGCAGAAGCAGAAGTACTATACTCGAAAAACACACTAGGATGCTTGAACCTCGCCAAAAAAATGGTTCAGCATCATCAAACAGCCACTCAAGCTTAGCACCACTAGCTACCCAGCAAGCGCCGCAAAGAGAGGGGATGGGCCGCCTTGCTCGCAAGTTTCTGAGGCTACAACTGTGGCTGAGGGTAAACCGGAGTCTGCTGCCGGCCAGCTAGCCAGAACGCTCGAGCTAGCAAACCATGTAGGACTAAGTTGAGCACTGCGTTAACTGGATAGGTCATCATGTACTCATTGCCATCTGTTATCCCAGTACGCACTAAAAACATTACAACGGTGCCAGCAAAAAAAACAAGTAATGCTACGCTTACAACAAACATAGGATCATGTGCCAATCGTGTATTGCGTAGATCCCGCAAAGTTTGTTCGAAATACAACAGGACAAGTCCTATTATTAGTAAATTTTTGATAGCTATTGTATAAGTATTACCAGAGGCCAATTTGTGCGAAGCTGCATACCAGAGCCCATTTAGCACAAACGAGTCAAATATGGCGAAGAGTGAGTACAGGATGGCAATAAGCAGAAAATACCGCCGAAATCTGAACCGCAAAGAATGATAGTAAACCCAGCCAATGAACCATACTTCCAACAAATCTACCAACTGCCAAACTGCTAGATTATATCCCCATACTTTACCAGTATATATACCTAAAGCCATGAAAGTTAACCACATCAGGCAGCAATAAAGTAAAATTTGCAGGCTTCGAAATAAAAATTGCCAACGCCGAACCGCTATTATAATAGGGAGTATGATGGAAGATTGGCCCACATAGGTCAGTATGTTTATGACCCAAGCTAGTGATACAGAATCCGCCGTTGACATGGCAATAATTTACTAATTAAGGTAACTCGTAACGGGGTTAGGAGGAGTTGACGTACCGTGGTTATAAACCTTGTATTCAGGGCTTGTCAGGTCAGTGCTTTCGGTTGCGCTTGTTAACACCATCGTGTCTTTGCTGCCATTGTTGGCGAGGTGGACGCGGATGCCTTGGGTGCCAGGCTGTTTTAAGAGACTCTCGAAAACTTCCCTGGAAAAGTACACAGCGCGCAATTTATTCTGATAAGCTTTTTGGTGCGAGGCCGTCCAGCTCTTGGCATCGGAGAGACTGACAGGAGCACCAATGGTAGCATCTACAGCGGTGGTATATTTATCATCTGTCAGATCGGTGGTTTCGGTTGCCCTTACTAGTACCATCGTGTCTTGGCTGCCATCGTTGGCGCGGTAGATGCGGATGCCAGGGGTGTCAGCTTGTTCCAAGAGCTTTTCGAAAGCTTCTCGGGAGAAGTACACGGAGCGTAACTCATCCTGATAAGCTTTCTGGTACGAGGCTGTCCAGCTCTTGGCATCGGACAGGCTGATGGGGGCACCGGCAGGGGCATCTACAGATGTGGTGTAATCACGGGCCATACAAGAAAGCAAAAGGTGTGGAAGAAAGGAATGGTACGGAACCGCCATCAGATTGTGGCATTCAAATATATACCAAACTACATCGTGAGCAAGCTTTCTTGAAGGCTTTTAGCGTGCCTAAGATCAAAATAGCAGCCCACCGCCCGATTCTCGGGGGGCGCGAGCAGCACGTTTAATTGGTGGCACCACAGGAGCGGGTGGAGTTTCTAGTTCCGAGGCTGAGATTGGTAATTCATCGTCTTGATCGAGGTTTTCGAACACTCGGTCGATAGCGTCTTCGGCGGTGCGGAGTTTGTGCTTGCAAAGGCGAATAAGGGCTGCGGAGCGTTGCACGCGGGCTGTGAGCTCGTCCACATCAACGGTATCATTTTCAAGAGCGCGCAAAATGTTTTCCAGTTCGGCTATGGCGTCGCGATAAGAAGTTTCCATGAGAAGGGGAAGATAGGGTAATGAAGTGGTTAGGAGAGCAGATAAGCGAGAGTTGTTCGCTTACGGCGCTATTGAGGGATGCTGCTTGGTAGCCGCGTTGTCTGCCCGTCTCATTTCCTGTTTCAGCAGCCGGATTTCGGCGCGGTGCAACAGGCGCTCGGCGGCAATCTGCAACTGAAAGCGGCGGTGGAGTAACTGCTCGCGGCGGCGGCGGTGCAGGCGGCGAAAACGCTGGGCCAGCGTATTGCCTAGCCGGCGCAAAAGGCGCTCTTGCCCCAGCATCGACTGCCGCGCCGCGCGCTGCAAAGCTTGCTGCTGCTGGCCTAATTGCTGTTGCTGCTGCCGCAGGCGGGCACGGGCTAGCGGCGCCGTCGCCCGAACTCGCTGCTCCAGCGTGGTACGTTGGTCTTGCAGCCGGTCTTGGGCGGCGAGGTGCACGTGGCGGCTGAGCCGGTCGAGCTGGCTGGTTGAAGCTTGCAGTAGTTCGCTGGCTAGCTCCCGGATGCGGCCCGCGTAGCCGTCGAATACGGCATCGAGACGGGCGAGGCGCTCGGCGAGGAAAGCCGCGACGGCGGTGGGCGTTTTCAGGGCTAAGTGAGCGGCGAGGTCCACTACAGCTTCGTCCCGCTCGTGCCCGATACCAGTGAGTACCGGCAGCGGAAACGCGCCAATGGCCGCTGCCAGCCCGTAATCATCGAAAGCAAGCAGGTCGGTTTTGGAGCCCCCGCCCCGAATCAAAACTACCGCATCAAAATGCTGCCGACGGGGGCGGATGGCATCCAGCGCGGCCCGAATGCTGCCGGGGGCATCTTCTCCCTGCATGCTCGCCGGAAACAGGACCAGCGAAAAAGCATAGTACGACTCTTCCAGCTGCCGTACGAAGTCTTGAAAACCAGCCGCCGTAGGTGAGGAAATAATAGCTAGCCGCTGTGGCGCTAATGCTAACGGCAAAGCTCGCTGGCGCTCCAGCAAGCCTTTTGCTTCGAGCTTACGCAACGTTTCGAGGCGCTGGCGTGCTAACTCGCCCACGGTGTACGTAGGATCGAGCGCCACTACGTCGAGGCTCAGGCCATACTGCTCGTGAAATTTCACTTGCACGCGCAGCATAATTTTCAGGCCGGACCGCAGCTCCTGGCCGGTGTGTTCTTCAAAAACGGGCGCTAATTGCTGGTAGCGCTGGCTCCAGATAGTAGCACGGGCCTGGGCTTTAAGCTGGGCGCCGCGGCCCGTCTGGTGCTGGTCGGTGAGCGTGAGGTAGCAGTGGGCGCCGTCGAAGCGCGGCAGCGTGAGGTCGGCAATTTCGGCTACCACCCAGTACGAGTCCGCAAACCGTTCACTCAGGCTCTGCTTCACGCGCAGCAGCAGCTCGGCCAGCGGCAGCGCCACGGGCGCCGAAGCTGGCAGGCCTGGTTCAGGACGACGGTTATAGAGTGGGGGCATGTGTAGGCAAAGGTAACAGGTGGTGGAGGGATACAGAGAATAGATTGTGGTGCAAACTTCAGACAATAGCTCACAGGAACTCGGACTTATCCGAAGGCTCCGCATCCCCGCTCGCTCCGTCGTTGCAACACTAGTAAAACACCTTGTACCTACGCTACAACACCTTGTAACTATCCCGTACCCCCTTGCTTCTTCATGCTTAAGCTTGGTCGGAGGTTCGTCTGCGCCGCTAAGGCCGTCTGGTGGATGAGGCTACCGGCACACCTTGCGGCCTGCCGTTGCCGCGCGAGCAGGGCCCTGGAACGGGAGGCCGCCGCTTGCCTGGTGGGCTAGCCGCAATGGCTTCCGTATCTTGCCAGCACTTTCCGGCCTGCCCTAGTTTCCTATGACCCAACCGCCCGCCGCGGCCTACCTGGCCCAGCAAACCTTCACGGTCCTCGTCCCCGTGTACGACGAAGAAGAAAGCCTGCCGCAGTTCGTGGTGGAAATGAACAAGTTTCTGGCGCAAAGCCCGCTGCCAACTTCCGTGCTGTTCGTCAACGATGGCTCCCGTGACGGCTCTTTGGCGTTACTGCGCGACATCTGCCGGCAAGACGCGCGCTACGAGTTCATCAGTCTAAGCGAAAACCGGGGCCTGAGTACGGCCATCAAAGCTGGCATCGACCACTGCCGCAGCACGCTGGTAGGCTACATCGATTCGGACATTCAGACCACACCGCTCGATTTTCTGCTGTTTTTCGAGTTTCTACCCGAGTACGATATGGTGAACGGTATCCGGGCCAAGCGGCAGGACACGCTCATTAAGAAACTCTCGTCCCGGATTGCCAACACTGTGCGCCGTACCCTCATCAACGATGGTATTGAGGACACGGGCTGCCCACTGAAAATCATTAAGATAGAATATGCCCGCCGCTTGCCGCTGTTTCATGGCATGCACCGTTTCCTGGGGGCGCTGGTGCAGTTGCAGGGCGGCCGGGTGAAGCAGCTGCCAGTACGGCACTTTCCGCGTTTTGCGGGCACGGCCAAATACAACCTCTGGAACCGCGCCTGGAAGCCACTCGTGGACACGTTTGGCTTCCGCTGGATTCGGAGCCGCTGGAAGAACTACGAAATAGGGGAGCAGCACCGCCCTCAGCCCCATGCTTAGCACCGCGCAGGTGGCGCTAACCATCGGCCTCACCTCCCAGCTGTTGTTCAGCAGCCGCATTGTGTTGCAATGGGTGCAGAGCGAACGAGCCAAACGGGTACTGGTGCCAACACTGTTCTGGCAGATCAGCTTGATTTCATCATTTTTGATGATACTCTACGGCATGCTGCGCCACGACCCCGTGATTCTGGCCGCCCAGCTCATCAGCTACGGCATCTACATCCGCAACTTGCAGCTACTGGGCGAGTGGCGTAAGCTGAGCGGTGTGTTCCGGGCTGCTGCCTACGTATTTCCGCTGGCTATGCTAGTCTGGTTTGTCGTCGGCAATCGGCATTTTAGCTTGCAAGGAATGTTGCAACACGGCATTCCTGGCGGTGTACTGTTGCTGGGAGCAGTCGGCCAAACCATCTTCCTGCTACGCTTCGTGTACCAGTGGCTCTACTCGGAGCGCAAAGGCGAATCGGTGCTGCCGCTGGGGTTCTGGGTGGTGAGCCTGGTAGGCTCGGTGCTAATTCTGATCTACGCCGTGCTGCGCGAACCAATGGATGTGGTGCTGATAGTCGGCAACATCTTCGGCACAGTAGTCTACGCCCGCAATATCGTGCTGCTACGCCGGGAAACTAAAGCTGTTAGGGCTTGATTGCTGGTTTTTAGTTGTTGGTTGTTGGCGCAAAGAAGTTGTGCGCTATTTTGTCTTAGCCGTCTACCTCTGTTTGCAGGTTCGCAGCCAACAACCAACAACCAAAAACCTACCGCGGCTCAACTATTGTCACGCGCCAGTAGCCTTCTTTGCGCTCCCGGTCGAGGTAGAAACTGTCGACTACGCGCAGGCGGACTTGCTCGCGCCAAGCAGCAGGGAGCTGTTCGGCCACATTGGAGCCGGTGAGAACTGCTACGGGGCCTGGCGGGCGTAACAGCACGGAATCTTGGTTGCGGGGCCACGCCGGCGTGGCCCGACCGGCGCGCCACACCTGCTTCATGTGCAGTTCTTCGAGCGTATACCAAGGCAGGTTGGCCAAAGCTGGGTTGGTTTGCAAGTGCTCAGCCCGACGTAAACCAGGGTCGGCGCGCCGTTCTATCCAACTGGCGTGGGCGGGCATCAACAGTGCTACCAGAGCCAGCATGGCCGTGATAGAAACGCCGGCTAGCACCTCCGAACGCGGTTGCCGCGCCGCCAGCCAACCCATGGCACCGGCCAGCCCAACGAAAATCACTGTCGTGACACCAAAAACCAGCGTGCCCGGCCCAAACGCAGGCAGCCGCAACAAGACCACCGCCACTGGTATCAAGGCAAAAATAAGGGCCAACAGGCCGGCCCAAATACGGAGCAGGCGCTTTTCTAGAAGTGGTGCAGGGTCTTGTTGCAACGCAGTTTCGAAGTGGCGTAGCAGACCAGCCATTAGTAGGGCCAGGGGCGGCATGAGGGGCAGCATGTACCGTTCTTTTTTCTCGGGCACCGCGCTCAGTAAGAACAAGGAAATCAGTAGCCACGCCAGCCCGGCGGCATAGGGCACGTAGCGGCCCGCCCGGCCCCGCGCAAAAGGCACCGCCAGTGCCACCAAGGCCAGCGGCGTCCAGAGACCCACAAAAACCGGAAAATTCCAGTAGTTCCAGAAAGGCCGGGAATGCCGATCCACCCAGGAAGTGGCTTCCAGGCGGGCCACTGCCAACGCCGCCGGCGCCACCGTATCCTGCACTGCTAAGTACGCCGGCCAAGCCAAACCCACGCCCAAGCCTACCACCGCAAACAGCAGCAACCCCCCGCGGCGCGGTTTGAGCGCCCCACGATTTGGATATAGGCGCGGCAGCCCAAACGCCAGCAGAAAAGGCAGCAAAATACCGTAAGGCGTCACGGGACCTTTGCTCAGGATGGCACCTCCCAACAACAGGCCGCCGAATGCAAACCACAGCCAACCCCGCCGGGCGGCGTGCCAGCCGCGGCTCAAGGCCCACAAGGAGCCGATTAGAAAACTGTTGGCGAAAATGTCCCAGTGCCCTTCGCGGCCCACCGTAACCACAAGTAGGCTAGTGGCCAGCACCAACGCCGCCAGCCAAGCCGTGCGGCCGGGAGCTGCTGCCTCGCCGGGTTGGTGACGGGTCAGTTCGCGCATCAAGCCCCAGAAGAAAAAGACCAGCAGCGTCGACATAACCGCTGCTGGTAGCCGCAACAGCGCTGGGTTGGCTGGCTGGCCCGTGAGCTTGATGACGACAGCCACGGCCCACGTAGGCAAGGGGGGCTTCGCCAGCCGTAACGCGCCGTTCATGGTAGGGATGAGCCAGGAGCCGCCGGCCGCCATTTCTCGGGCCGCCACGAAATTGCGGGACTCCATCAGGTTCACCTCAGCCGGGCCCAGATGCAGGAAAAAGGTGCAGATACAAACCAGTGCTACCACCACGGTGCGCCAGGCAGGATGGCGGAAAAGCAGCTTTTCGCTCATGAAGTAGGTGAAAGATGAATGGCCACGCGCCCGGCATCGTCCGGCGCCGGGGCCAGCGCGGCACCGTCGGTCATATCGAGCCAGGCCACAAATTGGCGTAAACCCTCTTTCAGGGACGTACGCGGCGTATAGCCCAGCAGGCGCTGCGCTTTGGTGTTGTCAGCATACGTGATGTCAACGTCGCCGGCTTGCATGGGCAGAAACTCCAGAGCTGGCACTACACCGACGGCTTCTCCTACGGCCGCCACCAATTCCAGCAACGACACAGGTTGGCTGTTGCCAAGGTTGACGGTTTCGTAAGTACCCGGATGTTGCAGCAGGTAGCGTAATCCACTCATAATGCCATCTACGGTGTCGGCCACAAAGGTATAGTCGCGGGCCGTATTGCCGTCGCCATACAAAGGAATGGGCTGGCCGGCACGGAGCAGGCGCGTAAACTTATGAATAGCCAAATCGGGGCGCTGGCGCGGGCCGTACACCGTGAAGAACCGCGCGTTGAGTACGCTCATCTGGTAGAGGTGGTGGTACGTGAAGGTAAGCTCCTCGCCGGCCAGTTTGCTGGCCGCATAAGGCGAAATGCAGCGGGCCAACAGCGGCTCATCTTCCCGGAAAGGAATAGAGGGCGTATTGCCATAAACCGAGGAAGAGGAAGCAAACAGTAACGTTTTCACGCCATGTTCCCGCATCCATTCCAGCAAGTGCGTAGTGCCCAGGACATTGTTTTCTATGTAGGCCGCTGGGTCGCGCAGGGAAGGGCTCACTCCCGCCTTGGCGGCCAGATGAATTACGGCGTCGTAGGCCACCTCGGGCAGGACTGTGCTTAGAGCCGCGGCTCCACTGCGCAAGTCCGTTTCGCAGAACGTGAAAAGTGGATGCTGACGCAGTGTGAACAGGTTGGCTTCCTTGGTGCTACGGTCGTAGAAAGTATCAAAATTGTCGATTCCAATTACGTGGTGCCCACTAGCTAGTAGCCGTTCGCTCAGGTGAGAGCCGATAAAGCCGGCACAGCCGGTAACTAGAATAGTGCGCATACGGGGCGAGAGAGAATGAGGGCGAATGTCAAGCACAAGAATTACGATGGCTGAATAACGGTTGGCTACCATATTGTGTTGTGGCGGCATGAACGGTTGCATTATTCAGCGAAATGCGCATCTGTACGAGATAGAAGACGTACGACTACCAACTTTATTTTAATTTTGTTTTAATGTCCAACCAATTATTTTTGTCGACGAGTCAGTTTTTTTCGTCCCGTCGGGCACTATGGCTGTTTTTGCTGCTGCTAGCCATTGCGTTTGGCGTGGGGCTCAACAGCTGGGGCCCCCTTGAAACAAGTGAAGCCCGCTACGCCGAAATCGGCCGCGAAATGCTGGTGAGCGGCGACTGGCTGCATCCGCGGTTGTTGGGTATTCAGCACTTTCATAAGCCGCCATTCACGTATTGGCTCACGGCAGTTGGGTTGGCACTGGCCGGGCCAACAGCTACGGGCGTACGGCTGCTGCCCGTGCTGGCCTTGCTGGCCCAGGTTGGGTTGATGTACGGGCTAGGTAAACTTTTTTTCAAGGGAAACCAAGCCCTGGCCTTGGCAGTGGCGGTTGTTTACGGGACCTTACCCGTGGTGCTGATATCGGCGCTCAATGTCACGACGGATGTGTACTTGGCTACTTTGGAGCTGGCGGCCACCTACGGCGTGCTGCACTACTACCAGACTGGCCGCTGGTGGGGATTGTACATGTTTTGGCTGAGTCTTGGGCTGGCTTTTCTTACTAAAGGACCCGTTGGCGCGGTGCTGCCACTGCTGGCGGTGATGGGGTACTACTTCCGGCGCGGACAAGCGCGGCGGCCCTTCACGTGGCACCACGGGTTGGGCGTGCTGCTGTTTGTAGTGATGGGGCTGAGTTGGTATTTGCTGCTGATTCGCGAAACGCCGGGCTTGCTGCGGTATTTCTTGGTAGGCCAAACCTTAGAACGGTTGGCCAATCCTGCTGCCTTCGACCGGGCCAAGCCGTGGTGGTTCTATCTGGTGCTTGCGCCGGCTACCAGTTTGCCGTGGTCGGGGCTGTTGCTGGTGCGGACCGTGCGCACCGGCTGGGCCGCGTTGCCGCTGCTGTGGCGTAACGTCTGGGGCTTCGGGGTGCTGGTGCCGCTGTTGTTCTTCTCAGTGGCACAGTCGAAGCTGATTCTCTACATTCTCCCAATTTTTCCCGCCGTGGCGTTGCTTACGGTGTATTATCTGAGCCTGCTGCCCGCCGCGGCCCTGCGCAGCTGGGCTAAGGGGCTGCTAGGATTCTGGGGCATGATATTGTTGGCTCTTGGGTTACTGCCGCTGCTGGGGCGTACGCTGCATCTCGCCGTGCCACCGCTCACGGCAGTAGGAGCCGGGGCAGGATTGGTCGCGCTGGTTGTAGTGGTGTGGCAGAGTCGTCACCGGCTGGCTGAGAATGGTATTCTGCTAGGCGCGGCGTTGTTTACGGCCGCGTTGCTGCTGGCCGCCAAGCCCGTGCTGCACGCCAATGAACTGGCATTCCACGGTACGCGGCCCTTAACTGAGCTTTTGCGTCAGCATGACCTCGCCAACCGGCCGGTGCTGGTGTACAACGAGCTGCTGCCATCCATGGCGTTTTCGGAAGGCCGCGTACCTATATCGCTGTATGCTGGCAACCACGCGCTACAGCGCGAAACGCAGTTTGAGCGGGACCAGCGTTGGCGCCGCACCGTAGTGAACCTGAATACGGTGTCGCCTGCTGGCCTCGATTCGTTGTTGCAGCTGCGGCCGGTGCTGCTCGTGAAAAACGAGGAAACTGACGGCGAGAACGAGCTAGGAAAACGTTTCTCGCACCACTTGGACCTGAGCCCCTGGCGCGTGTACTACGACTGGTAGCAGCGAAGTTTGCGTTGCTCGTGCAACGGTTGCTTCTCCGAACTGTCTTTTCGGCCCTTGGGCCGTCCTCTGCCGTTGCGCCGAGGTCGGCTCAGGGGTCATTTCGTTTACGATTCCCGCCTTATTTTGGCCCCCTCAACCCGCCTTCCCACTAATTCAACACCTAATGAAAAAACGCAATAGCCTGACGCTGTCCGTAGTGGCCGCTACGGGTTTGGCGCTGGCCGGCTGTGCTGCCAGCAGCACGCCCACCACCGCGCCGGATACCGTTACCGCTGCTCCCACTACGACCACCACCGCCGAAGCCGTGACGCCCGGTGTGGGCCTGAACGTAGCCAACCTCGACAAGTCGGTGAATCCGTGCGACAATTTCTTTCAGTACGCGTCGGGCAACTGGCTGAAGAACAATCCTATTCCGGCCGCCGAAACGCGCTGGGGCTCGTTCAACGAGTTGGCCGATAAGAACAACGCCGTAATGCGGCAGATTCTGCAAGAAGCCGCTGCTAACACGTCGGCTGCCAAAGGCACCAACGCCCAGAAAGTAGGCGACTACTACGCTACGGCTATGGACTCGGCGGCCATTGAGGCGGCGGGCCTGAAATACCTCAAGCCAGAGCTAGACCGCATCAGCGCTGTTAAGGACTTGAAGGGATTGCAAACTGCCGTTGTACGGGGACAGAAAATTCAAACCGGCGCGTTCTTCAACGCCTACGTAGGCCAAGACGACAAAAAGAGCGAAGAGTACGCCGTAAACCTCTACCAAGGTGGCCTCTCGCTGCCCGACCGCGACTACTACCTCAAGGACGACGCCCGCTCCAAAGCCATTCGCGCCGCCTACACCACGTATCTAGTTAACACGTTCAAGCTGCTCGGCGACAACGACGCTACGGCTCAGAAAAACGCGGCCACCGTGCTACGCCTCGAAACGCGCATGGCCAAGGCCAGCAAAAGCCGCGTGGACCTGCGCGACCCGTACGCCAACTACAACAAGATGACCGTAGCGGCGGCCAGCAAGCAATTCCCGAACCTGAACCTGCCGAGCACATTGCAGCAGATGGGCTTGGCTAACGCCAAAGAAGTAATTGTGGGCCAGCCAGCTTTCTTCAAGGAAGTAAGCGCCATGATGAAGGCCGAGCCGCTAGCCGACCTTAAAACTTACATGCGCTGGCACTTGGTAACGTCCGTTTCATCGGCGCTGCCAAAAGCCTATGCCGACGAAGCCTTTAAGCTTACGCAGGTGCTTTCCGGCGCCAAAAAGCAGCAGCCTCGTTGGAAGCGGATGTTGCGTTCTACGGATGGCGCCCTGGGCGAAGCTTTCGGCCAGCTCTACGTAGACAAGGCTTTCACGCCCGAAGCCAAGCAGAAGGCGCTGGCAATGGTGAACAACATCAAGGCGGCCTTCACCGAGCACATTCAGCAGCTTGATTGGATGAGCGCCGCCACCAAAGCCGAAGCCCAGAAGAAGCTGGACGCCTTCACGGTGAAAATTGGCTATCCGGACCAGTGGAAGGACTATTCGGCCTTGACTATCTCGCGCGAGTCGTACCTGAAAAACGTGCTGGCTGCTCGTGAGTGGGCTATCAACGACAACGTGAAGAAGTTTGGTAAGCCGATTGACCGCAAGGAGTGGGGCATGACGCCGCCCACCGTGAATGCTTATTACAACCCAAGCATGAACGAAATCGTGTTTCCGGCCGGCATCATGCAGCCTCCCTTCTTCGACCCTAAAGCCGACGACGCGGTGAACTACGGCGGCATGGGCGCCGTCATCGGCCACGAAATCACGCACGGCTTCGACGACCAGGGCCGGCAGTACGATGCGCAGGGCAACCTGAAAGACTGGTGGACCAAGGAAGATGCCGAGAAGTTCGATGCTCGCGCCGCCGTAGTGGGCAAGCAGTTCGACGCCTTCTCGCCGCTCGATTCGGTGTATGTGAACGGCAAGCTGACCATGGGCGAAAACCTCGCCGACCTAGGCGGCCTCAACATTGCCTACACTGCCTTGCAAAAGAAACTGCAGCAAGATTTCGGCGACAAGCCCCGCCCGAAATACGACGGCCTGACGCCGGAACAGCGTTTCTTCCTGGCTTACGCGCAGATCTGGCGCACCAATGCCCGGCCTGAGGCTCTGCGCCAGCAGGTGCTCACCGACCCGCACTCGCCGGCTCAGTTCCGCACCAACGGCCCACTCATGAACATGCCCCAGTTCTACGAGGCTTTCGGCTGCAAGGAAGACGCCAAGATGGTGCGCGCCCAAACCGAGCGCGCCAAGATTTGGTAGGTTTACTTGCTTGAATTGCTGAACAATCAAAAAAGGCGGCTCGCAAGAGCTGCCTTTTTTATGTCTGCTGTACCGTCAGCCAGCCAGTCAATCCTATCTATCTTGCCGCTATGCACAAAGTCTTTCATCTGCTTGCCTTCGCCCCACTGCTGCTCGCTGCTTGTTCCTGCAACCAATCGGTGGAGGAACAGATTGCCAATCCCAAAGTGGGCGACGTATACGTGGTGCAGTTTCAGCCCCAGAGTGCCACTACCATGCGCTACTATTTCTACCACGTCTACCGCGCCACGCCCGACAGCGTGTACCTGCACCCCGCCCGCCAAGATTCCCCCAGCCCCGACGCTGACCTGCGCCAACTGGCTTTTGAGCCGGCCGCTAGCTCCTTGGTCTACACTTATCCCGAACTACGGGAGTTGCTTCAAGAACAGCGCGGCGACGTAACAAAAAGCAAACTCATCAAAGTCCGGCGCCCGTAGCATGGTGCCCTGGCATGTCCTGGCGGCAGTCTTGAGCCGACGCAGTCGGCGTGACTGCCAGCCACGAAGCCAGGCCAGTCTTCAGACTGGCTTCCTAAGCAGGGGAAGACGTGAAGCTATCTAAAAGTCCAGTTGGTCATACTTGATCTGGTGTCCGCTTGTCGAAACATGACCGATCTAAATGGATTTACAGCTAACTCCAACAGCTCCTAAGCCAGTCTAAAGACTGGCCTGGCTTCGTGGCTGGCAGTCACGCCGAAAAAGTCGGCTCAAGACTGCCGTCAGGGACCAAGCTTTACGGTAGCACTTCTACTTTGATATCGATGTCCTTTTTGGGCCATTCGTAGGCGTCTACGGGCTCATTGGCTATTTTGTCCACGACATCTAGGCCTTCCACTACCTCGCCGAAAACCGTGTATTTACCATCCAGAGCGGGCACCCCGCCCACCGTGGCGTAGGCTTTTTGCTGCTCGGGGGTGAGCTTACGGCCAGCCATAGCTTGGCTCTGGGCGGGCGTCAGTTTTTCGCCCTGCACAAAGTAGAAATCGGTGTTCGACGAGAGTTGATTGGGGTTCTGCTTGTCGTCGTAGCGGGCCATGCCTAGGGCGCCGCGGCGGTGGAAATGGTGGGGCCGAATTTCGGGTGGCAGGCGGTAGCGGCTCATCCGAATGGTGCGGTGGTCGGAACTACCGCCCTGCACCGCAAAACCTTTCACTACGCGGTTGAAGACGGTTTCATCGAACACGCCCCGGCGGGCCAGCAGCAGAAAGTTGGCTTTGTGAATGGGCGTATCATCATAGAGCTTCACCCGGATATCGCCGAGGCGGGTGTGCAGTACAACGCCCGAGGCCGGATACTGCTTGCCATAGGGCAGGAGCAGCGCGGCGGCGTTGCTGTCGGCGAGGGCCGTGAGGCCGGGGCCGGGACCGGACCGTTCCGCCGAAACCGGCGCCGGGGCCGTTTCTTCTACTGGCTGCTGCCGGTTGCAGGCCAGCAGCCCCACGCCACTCAGTGCTAGAATGGTAGTTTGGAACAAGGTGCGCCGCAGCGCCAAAGCAGAGGAAACGGAGGGGTGCATACTCGAAGGAACCGTTGACTTGCGCGGGAAAAAACAAGGCGGCGGCCCGGTTCCCGAAGGACCAGGCCGCCGCCCAAAGGTAGCAGCCGCCGCAAAACGCGCCGAAATCTGCTTACAGCTTCACGCCCATCTTCCTGGCAATGTCCTTGAACATCTCCGGGTCGTAGTCGTCGGCGCCGGGCGAGTTGAGCTGAGGCTCTTCGTCGAGTTCGGGGTAGGGCACGCCCATCATACCGCCATGCAGCACTTCTAGCGGCTGGCCGTCTTCGGGGTGCCGGCCGTTCCAGATCTGGTCTACCTGCCCGTAGTCTTCGGGGCTGAACGTGTAGAGCTTGAGGTGCAGCTTCTGCTGGTCTTGCAGCTTTTTGGCTTCCGGGAAAGCATCGTTGCTCAGATCGGGCACGGGCACGAGCTTGCTTACTTCAACGCCAGTCAGTTTCTCCAGGGCTTTGGCGTAAGCTACCACGTGTAGGCCGCCGCGCACCAACAGGTAGCCCACCATAGTCCGCGCGCACGGGTCAGTCACCATTTCGTATACCCGCATTTTGTTGGCGCGGGCGCCGCACTCCAGGAAGAAATTGTGCAGCAGATCCAGCTTCAGGTTGCCGCTGGCGTGCACGTACTGGCCGGTCCAGGGGTTGCCCATCGAGTCGAAGGGCACTGCCGCCTGGGCGCTGCTCAGGAAATGGTAGTGGTTGCGGGCGTCGGCCATTTCTTTGAGTGGCCCCGGTACGGGGTCTTTGCCGCGGGGTGTTTGGCCGTTCAGCAGCAGATTGATGGCATAGCTCACCGCCTCGATGTGGCTGTATTCTTCGGCCGCGATGCTGCACGTCAGATCATAAAACGGCCGCAGCCGATTGCGCCCCCGGAAATTGAACGACTGGAACGTATAGTTCATCAGCGTCGACATTTCCCCGTATTTGCCGCCGAGCAGTTCCTGGATGGCGGAAGCATCGTTGGGCGAAGGATTTTTGGGCTTGGGCAGCTCCACGGCCAGTCGGTCATAGCGCAGAATCATAGGACAGAAGGATTAAGGTGAGAAACAAAAAAGCCAAAGGAGCCGCCCGCTGATGAGCAGGCGGTTCCTTTGGCTTAACGGCTGGGCTTTGCCAGCCGGCGTACAACTTTTTAGGTCGAGCTAGGGCTACCAGCTCGAATCCTCGTTCTTTTTCGCGCCTTTCTGTTTCTGGTTTGGCTCCTTTTTACCGGGTTCTTTCTGCTTCTCCTTCACCTTGGTGCTGCCGGCTTCAGTTTTGGTTTTCACCTTCACTTTGTCCGTGCCTTTCGCGTCGGCAGCAATGGCCGGAGCAGCCGGAGTGGCCGGAGCTGTTTCCTCCGTTTCCAGAATCACCGGGGCCATATCGGTGGCGGCATTGATTTGGTCGGCCTGCACCACGGCTTTCTCTTTGCGCATGGCCAGCAGCATCTGCTGTTCTACCAGCCCGTTGTCCTTCCACACTTTTAGCTGCGCCACGAGTGAGTCTTTCTCAACTTTGCTTGGTTTCTTGATGAGCAGCTCGTTTAGGTTGGGGCTGCCAGCATCTTTCCAGGCCGTGAGCCACAACGACGACACGAAAGTGGGCGCCAGCTTCAGGCGAAAGGCCACCATGCCGCCCACTTCCTTGTGGTACGCATCGGCGAAGGCGTCGGAGTAGGAGCGGCGGGTTTTACCGTACTTGTGGGAGAAGACGTACTTGGTTTCGGGCGTGAACTTACGGGTCACTTTTTCTTCCCGGTCGAAGGTCTCGCCCAGGAAGCCATACGACTCCTGAATCACCATCCAGATGTCGGTTAGCGGGTCTTTCACGTACTTAGCCGACGCCGCATCCAGCTTATACTCGCTGATGTGGCGCTCCACCAGCTTGCTTTCCCACAGGGAGTGCAAGCCTGCTTGGTTGGTGAGCTGGCCATCGTAGTTTTCGGTGGTGTGCAGCGGCACGTAGGCATCGGCCACGTAATGGCAGAGGTCGGCGGAGAGGCGCACGATGGCGGCCGTATCGCGTTGCTTGAAGGCCTCGGTTAGGTTTTCCTTCACGTCCATGATGGTCCACGGCACGGTGCCGTACTTCTGTAGCGTGTCGGCGGTATACTTGGCTTCGGCCTTGTCCCAGGCTTTGGGCATGGCCCCGAACGGATTGTCGCCGAAATGGTCCATGTCGATGAAGTGCTTGCTGGCCTCCTTTGGGTCGGAGTCGCGCCGCTCATCCGGGGCCGTCGACAAGCGCACCAGCATCTTCATGTGGTGGAAATAGAAGGTTTGCATGCTGGCTGGCAGCGTGTACACCGATAGCTGCGCAATGGTCCGGTGCCCGAAGTAACCCCAGCCCGGCGACGTAATCGGCACCAGCAAGGCCAGTAACAAGAGGAGGAGAAAAGGTTTTTTCATGGTAGAAAGGCAACACCTGAAAATGGATTCTGCGAAGTTAGCCAAGATCACGGATTAGCACGGATTTTAACGGATTTCACGGATTTTGTGGACGGCGCGTGCCCGGCTTTACCGAGCGCGGCCGTTTTTCATCTGTAGCGCTGTAGCGCCACTTTGCTGCCCGTCAATCGCCCCATCATCTGCGCTACCGCTACCTGTTGCGGTTAGGATAAGGTAAGGCAGGATAAGGTAGGGCGCCGGCAGCGCCAGCGATACTACATTGTGTCGTAAGGCCAAAATGGTCTACAAATTCTGCCCCAAAGACTAGCTTGCCGCCGTAAGAGCCCCAACGGACCAACGGACCATCAGCGCCGTCCACAAAATCCGTGAAATCCGTTAAAATCCGTGCTAATCCGTGATCCGTGATTATCAGCAAGAAGAAAATCACCTACCCCATTCAGGAGCCGCTGCAAGCCTACTTGCGGGAGTATGATCGGGTAGCTACGCTGCCCGTTACGTACGCCGACCTCACGCGGACCAGCGGCTCGTTTCCGCTCCCCGACCGCCAAGGCCGCGACACCATGTGGGAAACCGTGTTCTACGAGCCCCAAACGTTGCTGGAGCTGAGTGAAGGACTTACGCAGGTGTACGCCGAGCTGAAGACCGACGGCGACCTGAGCTTCACGGAGCACCTGCTCGCCGACCGCGTCGACTACTGCCGCTTCGGCAATTCCAATCCGTTTCGGGTGCGGATTGTGAACCAACTCAACGACAACTACGACTATTTCTACGTGAAAAAAGCCGACGCCTCCCGCGTGTACGGCTTGGAGCTGGAGCATCTGCTTTCGCCCAACAACCTCAACTACCGCGTATCGGGCAGCGACACGCTCATTGAGGAGCATATTGTGGGCATTCCCGGGGACGATTTTATTCGGGACCGGCTGGCGGCGCCCCACCTCAACCAAGTGCGCATCGCCAAGGAGTTTGTGAAATTCAATGAGCGGTGCTTTGCGCGCCTACTCGGCGACATGCGCGCCTACAATTACGTCATCGACGTAACGCCCGACTTCGAGGATGAGCAGTACCGCGTCAGGGCCATCGACTTCGACCAGCAGTGCTACGAAGGGAAGAAAACGATGTATCTGCCGCAGTTTTTTAAAGACAATCGGGCCGTAGTCCAGCTGTGCAGCCGCCTGCTTAAGCCCGAAACGATCCGGCAGTATCAAACCGAGGAACGCACGCTCATGGCCCGCCGCGCCCGCTCCGAACGTTACCGCCTCAAAGACCTCATCGACTGCCTGCGCCGCGACAACGTGTCGCCACCGGAAAAAGTAGAGCTGCTAAAACAGCAGCTAAATGAGCACCATCGTACCACCCAGTTCCGCCGCTGCCGCAGCATGGGCGACGTCGTGCGCCTCAATCTAAAGCTGATGCTAAGCAAGCCAAGGCCAGAGTGATTGGTTTTGAGTTGACAGGTGACAAGTAACAGGTGAGGGGATACGTGTCATTGCGAGGAGGCACGACGACGCAATCCTTCCTCAATGAGTTGAGAATGTCACTTGTAAGACCAAGCCCCTGGCGTTAGCATACGTCAGGGGCTTGTCTGTGTAGGAAACTTGGCTCTCTGAGAGGAAGGATTGCATCGTCGTGCCTCCTCGCAATGACAAGAGGGTGTTTTACTCCCTGATGTTACGCAGTCGTTGGGACGGCCGAGCCGTTTAAGAATGCCATCATGACT
>NZ_JBTYZO010000001.1:470384-498108 GCF_057808495.1 Hymenobacter sp. M1-2 | reverse complement strand
AAGTGCGGTGGGGCGACCAGGCATTCGACTACACCTTGCCCGCCGGGGCCGTGGCTACCTTCCAGTGGAGCGGTACGCAGAGCGGCGGCGGCACCGGGGGCGGGAGCGGCATCGTTTCGGGCCACACCTACGAAATCAAAGGCCGGCAAAGCGGCAAGGCGCTGGACGTACCGAACTCCAATACGGGCAACAGCGTAGCCTTGCAGCAGTACGAAGCCAACGGCAGCGCGGCGCAGCAGTGGACCATCACGGATGTGGGCGGCGGCTACTACAAGATCGTGAATGTGAACAGCCAGAAAGGGCTGGATGTGCGTGATGTGCGCACCGACAACAGTGCCCCCATTCAGCAGTACGATTACGTGGGCGGCTACAACCAGCAGTGGAGTTTTGAGGACACGGGCGACGGCTACTACAAGATCAAAAACCGCAACAGTGGCAAGTACGCCGACGTGTACGCCCAGTCGCTCGACAACGAGGGGGCCGTGGTGCAGTGGGAAGATTCGGGCCTCACCAACCAGGAGTGGCGACTGACAGATCTAAGCGCGGGCCGCACGGCGTTGGCCACTGCTGCCAGCCAGGCCGAGGAGTTGCGTTTGCAAGTGTACCCGACGACCGTAGACGCCGAAATTCGCCTCGAATACACGGCTGAGCAGGCGCAGGCCCTAGGCTTGCAGCTCGTGGACATGACGGGCCGCACGGCCGTGCCCAAGGCAGAGGCCAGTGTGAAGAAGGGCCTCAACCGGCTTACGGTGCCGGTGGGTACGGTGCGCCAGGGTGTGTATCTGCTGAAGGTGACGACGCCGGCCGGCTTGCTTACGCGCCGCGTTATTGTGGCGCGGTAGTTTTTTAGCGTGCTAAGCGGGTTTCCTTCTCTGGGTTGGGGAAGGAAATCCGCTTTTGCTTTTCCTCTCTTTTCTTCTTTGTGCGCATGTCCTTTTTCCGTTTCATCGGTCCTCTACTCCTGCTGCTGGGCGCCCGTCAATTGGTGGTCGCGCAAGCCCCACAGGGCCGGCCGGCTCCTGCTCGCCTCACCGATTTTGTAAATCCCTTTATTGGAACGGGTGGGCACGGGCACACGTTTCCGGGCGCGACCCGGCCTTTCGGGCTGGTGCAGCTCTCCCCCGACACCTATTACTCGGGCTGGGATTGGTGCGCCGGCTACCACTACGACGACGCCAGCATCATGGGGTTTTCGCATACTCACCTCAGCGGCACCGGCATCGGCGACTTGGCCGATGTGCTGCTCATGCCCAACACCGGGCCGGTGCAGTTTGAGCCCGGCTCCCGCGAGCGGCCCGACGAAGGCTACCGTTCCCGCTTCTCGCACGCGCAGGAAAAAGCCGAGCCGGGCTATTATGCCGTGTTCTTGCAAGACCCCAATGTGCAGGTGGAACTCACGGCCACGGCCCGCGCGGGCCTGCACCGCTACACGTTCCAGGGTGGCCCCGACGGCCACATCATCCTCGACCTCAAACACGGCATCGACCCGCTGCGCGACTGGATAACGGAGCGGGTGGTCAACTCGGAAATCACGCTCGAAAACGACTCTACCATCAGCGGCTACCGTATTTCTACGGGCTGGGCGCAGTTGCAGCCCTTGTACTTCGTGCTGCGGTTTTCGCGGCCCGTGGCGGTGTACGGCTTCAACGTGAATGGCCGCTTCCAGCCCGGCAACCGACAGGCCCACGGCAACGACCTGAAGCTGGCCGCCACCTTCACGGATCTGGATAAGGGGGCCCTGCTGGTGAAAGTGGGCTTCTCGACGGTGAGCATTGCCAACGCCCGCCAGAACCTGCAAACCGAGCTGCCCGGCTGGAATTTCGAGCAGGTGCGCGAACAGGCCCGCCGGGAGTGGGAAAGCCAGCTGGCCAAGATCAAGATAACCGGGACGCCGGAGCAGAAAGCCATTTTCTACACCGCGCTCTATCACAACAACGTCGCGCCCAACGTCATCAGCGATCCGAGCGGGGAGTATTTTGGGCCCGATTATAAGTACCACCAAAGCCAGGGCGCCTACTATTCCACGTTTTCGCTCTGGGACACCTACCGCGCCACCCATCCGCTGCATACCCTGCTGGAACCCGAACGGGTGGCAGACATGGTGCACACGATGCTGGAACACCAGAAAATCAGCGGCTACCTGCCCATCTGGACGCTCTGGGGCAACGAAACCCACGTCATGATCGGCAACCACGCGGTGCCGGTCATCGTGGATGCGTACCGCAAGGGATTGTTGCCGCCCGCGCTGGTGGAGCCGGCCTACGCGGCCATCCGCGAAACGCTGCGGCGCGACCACCAAAACTCGCCCTGGCAGGTGTACGACCGCCTGGGCTACATGCCGAGCGATGTGGAAGTAAATGGTGTGTCGAAAACGCTGGAAATGAGCTACGACGACTGGTGTGCCGCCTACATGGCCCAGGCGCTGGGCCACACCGACGACTATCAGTTCTTCCTCAAGCGCAGCCAGTACTACCGCCACCTATACGACCCGGCGGTGGGCTTTTTTTGGGGCAAGAACAGCGCCGGGGAATGGACGACGCCCTTCTCTGCTTTTCGGGCCGACTATAATTCGGACTACACCGAGGGTACGGCCTGGCAGTGGCTTTGGTACGTGCCCCACGACGTGCCTGGCTTGGCGGACCTACTCGGCGGCCCGGCCCGTTTCACGCAACGCCTCGACTCTCTTTTCGAGCTGAAAATGGCCGCCGAAAGCACCGTGAGCGATATGACCGGACTAATGGGGCAGTACGCGCACGGCAACGAGCCTAGCCACCACATTGCCTACCTCTACACCTACGTCGGCCAGCCCTGGCGCACCCAGCAGCGGGTGCACAGCATCCTGACCAGCCAGTACCACAACGCCCCCGATGGCCTGAGCGGCAACGAGGACTGCGGGCAGATGAGCGCCTGGTACATCTTCTCCGCTATGGGCCTCTACCCCGTCAACCCCGCCGATGGGCGTTACGTGTTTGGCTCCCCGCTGCTGCGCGAGGCGGTACTGACGGTAGCGGGTGGCAAGCAGTTTCGCATCCTGGCCCGCAAGGCGTCGGCGCAGAACCAGTACATTCAGGCCGTGAAGCTCAATGGCAAAGCCTACCCCAATACCTACGTCACGCACGCCGCCATCATGGCCGGGGGCATTCTCGAATTCACGATGGGCCCGAAACCTAACTACCAGTTTGGTACGGCCCCGCAAGCCCGGCCCACGGCCGTAGTTACAGCCCCGAACCGCTAGCGGGTTTGTTGTTTCTGGTCCCTTCGTCTTTCGTTGCGGCGGTTGGTCCACGCAGAATCTATACGCGGGAAAAGGCTACTGAAACCAGTCCTGACAAGGCGACATATCGGTAGCTTTTCAACAGCTCTAAACCAGCCAAGACCCGCTCGGGCTGGCAAAAGAGGATGCGCATCTATCTAAGTCGCCACGCTCTTGCCCGCTGCTGTATTGCGTTTTCATGGGTACCCCCGTTGCGGAGTGGCTGCGTGGCGGCTTTCGGATTGTAGGTTCCAGTTGGTGGCACGTTCCGCGCCGCATAGCGGTGCTAGAATCACTGGCTGCTCTGGCACCGCTACGCGGTGCTACCTTGTGGAAGAAGCCGTGTGCTACAATTCTGGAGCCGCTACGCGGCCACGCCGCGACGGGGGGTAGCTATTGAAACCGTGCGGAGTTGTTCAGAAAATGCCGAGACCCTTCGCACAGGCGTGCGGAGAGTTCCAGAAAATGGCGGGGTGTTTTGCACACGTGTGCGGAGGCTTCCACAAAGTGCTGGGCGCCTTTGCACACCTGTGCGGAGGCTCCCAGAAAGTGCTGAGCGTCTTTGCACACGTGTGCGAGGCCGTCCAGAAAGTGTTGGGGGGGTTTGCACAGGTGTGCGAGGCATTCCCACACTTTATGATTGTATAACCCAAGTATTCTATATAAATAGTCGAACGTTTCACTCTTTAAGTTCAATCTTTCCTATGCTTGCGTTTGATAAAATCTTCGACAACTGGTTCGACGACGTGAACATCAGTTTTGAAAGCCTAGAAGCCGGCACCCGCGACCATTTGGAACGGCTGCGCCAGGGCAATGAAAACGGCCGTTTCACGGCCTTGATCGACGCCACAGAGGCTCGTTACACGGCCTATTTTGGGCAGCGCAGCCAAGCCGCCACGGCCCGCACCAGTGGCCAGGGCAGCACGCTTACTCTCAGCAACGCCATTGATGCGCTGCTAAAGTGGATTACCGGCGAAGGCCGGGAGTACATTCTCTACAAGATCAAGGATGAAGCCGGACGCCTGCGTTTCTTTCCCCGCGGCGCATCGGAGTATCACCAGGCGAAGAACACCGAATGGCCGGGCCTGCTCGAACGCCTCGATAAGGCTTTCGCGGACCTAGGCAGCACTTTCGAGGCTGACATCACTACCGCCTACGCCAAGCACCGCCAGAACCTGCTCGGCGCGCTGGACAGCCAAAGCGGCCAAAACAAGAAGAAAGCCGACGCGCGCATTGGCTCCCAGGCCGAGCGAGCCTTACTTACCAAGCAGCTCTCGCGCAATGCCCGCACGCTAGGACTGGAATTTGAGGACCAGCCCGCGCAAGCCGCCTCGTTCTTCGACAAGAAATACTTCAACCAACACCAGCCCGCTCCCAAACCGGCCGAAGCCCAACCCACCCCCGGTAAACCGTCCTGGCTCTAAGCAGGTCTTCTCCCTAAAGCGCCCGGCTTCATTTCTACGGAAGTCGGGCGCTTTTGCGTTATGCCCCTCCAACGCGCATTCATTGGCCTTTTCCTTGGCCCCACGCCGCAAGTAGGGTTAGCGGCGCGGCCGGGCTTTGGCAGGTGCTTTCATTGGGGTTTTGACGGCTCTTTTAGCGGGCGCCTTGGCAGCGGCTTTCACTGGGGCTTTGGCGGGAGCGGCCTTCACGGGTGGCTTCTCTTCCAGCCACGTCAGCTTGAAGCCGTAGTCGGGAGCAAAAGGCGGGGTGCCAAGCGGCCGGAGCGGCGGCACCGTGAAAGAGAGCTGACCATTGTCGTTTCGCACTTCGGTAGTGAACTCCGGAATGATGCCGCCCTGCTCCTTCTTGCCGTCGCGGTTGACATCATAATAAGGATAGGTGCTGAAAAACTCCACCTGGTAGCGGCCGGGCCGGGCTACATCCGGAATAGTGACCCGCTGCCCTACGAGAGCTGGGATGCTGTCGGGCGTGGAGGGTTGGTTGTCGTTGTACTCTACGCAGGTAGGATTTGTGGTGGAGCCAGCTTGGTGCGGCAGCTTATACCAGTAGTTGTACCGGTTGTGGACCCATCCTACTACCCGCACCGGGCTGCGCAGGGCAAACACTTCCAGGTTAGGGTCGGAGGTAGAAGCCCCAGCAGGCGCAAAAGCTGGATTCTCGACGTCCTCTTTGCTGGTTGCCCACACCGGAAAACAATTGCCGGGCGTAGTGGGCGTGTGCGGGGTGTCTTTAGGGCCCGGAGTGCCGGGGCAGGGACTGGCAATAACGTCGTAGTCTTCGCCGAAAATAGGGTTGCCCGTCAGAAACAGCTGCAACGGCTTGAAATAGTGGTATTGGCCCCCGTAGCAGAAGCCGAACACCTGGTTGGCCCACCAATAGAGAGCCGCGCCCCCGGATCCATTGAAAGTCGATGCCCACAAGGTATTGTGCATCTCGTTCAGATCATGGTAGTTGACGCCTCGCGGGTATTGCTTGGCCGTGAAACTGGAGGTTCCATACCAACAATCCTTTTCGATGCCCAACGCAAATTCAGCCAATTGATACGGCTTGCTTGGATATAACAATGCCGCCCGCCGTGCCAGAAAAGCCCTTTGGTGCTCCGAGTTCAAGTCGGAACTATAATAATGGTCCTGCACGAAATCGAGTTGAGTCGAAGCATATAATGGCGGACCATTCTCTCGCTTGTAGGCGCCACTAAAGGCATACCCGAAGGAGTTGGTGTACAAATGCTGCGGCGCGAGTGAGCGGGCATAGGCAATCATCTCATCCGACCAGCGGCCAACATGGCTTGGGTTTTTGCCGTCCCAGAAGGTATCCTTAGAACCGGAGCCGTACAGATCGGCCTCGTTCATCATTTCCAAGGCAAACAAAGCGGGCGAATATCCCCAACGGGCCACTACGTACCGAATCTTCTGCCGGAAAAGCTGCCGGCATAGGGAATCAGTGAAGAACTGAATGGGCGTTGCCGCGGAGTCCAGCAGTCGTCGATAAGGATGTTGCCGCCAAGAATGTCCGAAACCATCGGAGTCGAATATGTCGGTCGCGGAGCTTAAGGCCACTTGCAGGTACACGCGGCGGCGGGCAGCTTGCTCAACTAGGGCATCGAGGTCGTAGGCGCGATTCTGGCGGGCATCGTAGCGCCCGGCCGGTCCATCGGCCCACTCAATCCCAAACTGGGCGGGCATCATCATGAGGCGCAAGAAATTGCCCCCGTTATCGGCCGTGCGCGTAATGCCCTTTCGTACATCGAGGTACGGTAGGCGGGAGTAGCGGTCCTCGAAGCCTTTATCAACGGCGTTCATGCCAATTGGGAAAAACACGCTGCCATCGGCGAAAGCGAAATTGCGGCCGTTGGGATGCACCCGCACGAATCCAGGGTTGCTGGAAGCCGCCACGGTGAAGTACACTACCGGGCTCGTGACGGTGGTATCGGCGTGGCGCACCAGCAGGCGGTAACTCCAGCGGCCTGCCTCGGGCGGCGCAAACCGAATGCGCCAGGGCAGCCTGGTCGGCACTGGCCGGAGGTATTTGGGATCTTCTGGGCAGTCGGCGCAGTAGAGGCAGGTATCGGTGGGGCTGCGGCGCGGGAAGGGCGGGCAGGTGGTGCAGCGCTGAAAGTCTTGGTACCAGAAGCCTATGGCCCGGTGCACTTCGCCGCTAGGCGCTATAAACTCCGCCCCCACGCTAATTTCGGCGGGGTCATAGGGGTTGCGCACTTGGGCTACATCCAGGGACAAGCCTAGCTCCAGCTTCTGAAATTTAGTAAGGGCTGTGGCCCCTATCCGGCGATACTCCACAATGCGCACCGCCCACGCAGACTGTCCGGCCAGCAGCCCGATCAGGGAAAACAAAAGAAAAAAACGATGCATAGAAGCAGCAATAATTCGTAGCGAACCGTAAGCTCAAGCTCGTCAAAACTACTAGCCCAAACGGTTTAAAGTCATTATTGAGTGGCCTGCCCAAAACTATTTCTTGTTTTTTGCGCTGAGGCTCTGGCTACACCAGCTGGGTTGCTCTTCTCTGTTGCCTGTTCTGAATGTCTTTTCTTCTCCGGCCAACGGCCATTTTCCTGGTGTTCTTCTGCCTTACAATAGAAGCCCGGGCTCAACGCGCCGATACGACTATCATCGCCTATAATGGCCAACTTTCCGGGCAGTACGCGGCGGGCGGCGTTAATCGGACCTTGCTCACTACAGCCCATAGCGTCACGTTTTCGCGGGGCAAGCATGTTGGGCTACCCGTGAGTGGCAGCTTTTCCTACGGCAAGCAAGACCGGCTGCTGAAGGAGCGGGAGTTTCTGTTCAACGCCACGCCCTACTACTGGCTGGGCCGTTTCCGCGCCTATGGCATCGGGGCGTATGAGCGCAGCAACCTTCGCGGCATCGACAACCGGATTCAGCTGGGCCTCGGACCCGGCTGGGCCTTCTATACCGACTCGCTGGGCCGCGAAGTGTCGGTGAGCAATCTGTTTATCCGCGAGGCGACTTACTTCCAGGACGGCTCGGACCGTGTGGTGTCGCGCAGCTCCTTGCGGCTGAAACTGGTATATTCTTACGGTGTTTTTTCGCTGAATTCCACCACCTTCTACCAGCCCAACCTGCGAGGCTTCGCCGATTATCGGGTAAACCAGCTTAGCGTACTAGCTCTGCGCTTCACGCCGCGCTTCGCCATTACGGCCAACTACACTTATACCTTCGAGAGCCGAGTGCTGGAAGGCAAACCGACCGACAACACCAACGTGACGGTAGGAGTAGCATTTAGCACGAAGTGAGCATAGTGGCTCACAAGCAAATGCGCCCCCGGCCTAATTACAAGTTCGCCGACGACGCCTCGGCAAGATTCTATAGCTGGTTTTTATACTTGGCATTAAACCTCGGCTTTTCTTAGCACTCTAACCGGCTACTTACCGCTTCCCGCCGCTCCTAACCCGCTTCTTCTGCTTGGAAGACCAGGACATTCTGCTCAAGTTTCAAGACCCGGCCTCGCGCAACGTGGCCTTCAACCAGCTGGTGCGCAAGTATCAGAGCAAGGTGTATTGGCACGTGCGCAAGATGGTTATCGACCACGATGATGCCGACGACCTGACGCAGGACGTGTTTGTAAAAGTGTGGAAGCACCTGGAGAACTTTCGGCAAGATGCCTCGCTCTACACCTGGCTTTACCGCATTGCCACCAACGAGTGCCTCAGCTTTTTGCAAAGCAAGCGGCGCAAGTTTTTCCTGCCTCTCAACGATGTAGCCGCCGAGCTAACTGCCAAGGTGGAAGCCGACCCCAGCCTGACCGGCGACGATATTGAACTGCGCCTCCAGAAAGCCATTCTCAAGCTCCCCGACAAGCAGCGCCTCGTATTCAACCTGCGCTACTACGATGAAATGCCCTACGAGCAAATGGCCGAAGTAACGGGTACCAGCGTAGGCGCGCTAAAAGCTTCCTACCACCACGCCGCCAAAAAAATAGAACAGTACATCACCGAAGATCCACGCTAACCTTGACTGCAAAGACCTTTCAAATGCGAAACGAATGGCGATGTCGCGCGTGGCACGGACTTTAGTTCGTTGCCTTAGTTGCTAGGTTGCTCCCGCCTGGCGCGAAGAGAGCAAGGCGACGGACTAAAGTCCGTGCTACGCATTTCCTGAAAAGTCATTTTAGTTGGTATTCTCTTTAAACTCTGCGGCTTCAGCCGCTTCTAAGTGCCATGAAAACTCCTTTTCGTCTGGATGAGCACCCGCGCCGGCCGCAGCCCCTGGCCCCGCCCCCGGACGGCTACTTCGACCGGCTGCCCATGCGCGTAATGCAGCGCGTCCAAGCCGATTCTTCTCCCGCAACGGTGCCCGGCTGGTTGGCGACGCTGTCGGCCCCGTTGCGCACGGCGCTGGCTACTACGGTGGTGCTGGGCGGCTTCGTGGGCACGTTCCTGCTGAGCCAACCAGATGCTCCGCTTACATCTGGCTCGTCTTCGGCGGCCACCTTGGCTGCCGTGCCCCATACCGACATGGTGGAATATCTGCTGGCCAGTGAGCAGCGGATAACTCTCAACGACTTAGCCGAACTGCCCGCCGCCGAGCAGGCGCTACCCAACTCCTACCTGCAAGCCTCTCCTAATGAGTTGCAGGACTTGCTGGACGCCCAGCCCATTGAAGACTCCTATCTGTAACCTCCCCTCCCGTTCCGACTCTTCCCCATGCATAATTTCCTTCGCAGTTTGCTTTTGCTGTGCCTGCTGGCCACCGTGCCGGCCGTAGCGCAACGCAGTGGCGACCAGGGCGGCCGTATGAGCCAGCTCGAAAACGCCAAAATCGCCTACATCACCGAAAAGGTGGCCCTCACGCCCGATCAGGCCCAGCGGTTCTGGCCCGTCTACAACGAATTCTCGGCCAAGCGCCGCGACCTGAACCGCCGCATGCGCCAACTCCGCGCCAACGACCCCGACGGCCTTTCCGACGCCCAGATCAAGGATAATCTCTCCCAGGCGCTTGCCTTGCGCCAGCAGGAAGTGGACCTGGAAAAGGAGTACTTCAATAAATTTCAGAAGCTGATTACCATCCGCCAAGTGGGCAAGCTGTTCGTGGCCGAGCGGCAGTTTACCAAGGAAGTGCTCCGGCGCGTAGCCGACCACCGTGGCGGCCCTGACCGCACTCCGGCCGCGGCTGGCTTAGACGATTAGCCAGTAGCGCGAAGCTCCAGCTTCGCGCCTCGTTGCTGAGGTTGAACGACTGACGGCCGCACCGCTGCAACGTCCGTCGTTCAACGATGCGCGAAGCTGGAGCTTCGCGCTACAGTCAGGCCCGAGCCGACGGCAAGTTTGCACGTGACTGCTCGTACCGGATACTCGCTTTGCTCGTCGCGGAACAGATTTCCGCGCTACTTTTTCGCGTCGGTGGGCCGTACCTTTGCGGCATGCTTACGCCCCGCCAGCTTTTCCTGCGCCACCAGGCCCAGACTTCCGATTTTCCGCTGCTGCTGGAGATTGAGCGGGCCGAAGGCGTGTACATGTACGCTCCCGACGGCCGGCGCTACCTCGACCTGATTTCCGGCATTGGCGTCAGCAATGTGGGGCACCGCCACCCGCGCGTTATCGCCGCCATTCAGGCCCAGCTCGATAAATACCTGCACCTGATGGTGTACGGCGAGTTGGTGCAGGCCCCACCCGCGCTGCTGGCCCAGGCCCTGCACGAAACCCTTCCCCCCCACCTCGACAGCGTTTACTTCACCAATTCCGGCACCGAGGCCATTGAAGGCGCCCTCAAACTAGCCAAGCGCCACACCGGGCGCACGGGTCTGCTCAGCTGCTTCAATGCCTACCACGGCTCCACGCACGGCGCGCTCAGCATCACCGGTTCCGAAGGTTTCAAGAATTCCTTTCGCCCGCTGCTGCCCGATGTCCAGCATTTGCGCTACAACAACCTGGAAGATCTGGCCCTGATATCCGAGCATACGGCCGCCGTCATCATCGAAACGGTACAGGGTGAGGCGGGGGTGCGGGTGCCGGAGCCAGGTTACTTGCCCGCGCTACGACAGCGCTGCACGGAGGTGGGCGCGCTGCTTATTCTAGATGAAATTCAGTGCGGCTTTGGGCGCACCGGCACGCTCTGGGCGTTCGAGCAGTTTGGGGTGGAGCCCGATATTTTGGTCTGCGCCAAGGGTATGGGTGGCGGCATGCCTATCGGGGCCTTTATTTCGTCGCAGGAGATAATGGCGGGCTTCAAAACCAACCCTATTTTGGGCCACTGCACCACGTTTGGCGGGCATCCGGTGTCGTGCGCGGCGTCGCTGGCTACGTTGCGGGTTATTCAGGAAGACAATTTGCTGGCCAGCGTGGCCGAAAAAGCAGCCCGCTTCCGGCGGCAGCTCGTGCATCCGGCCATTCGGGCGGTGCGGGGCTGCGGCCTGCTGATGGCCGTAGAATTCGACTCGTTCGAGGTGCTCAAGCCCATCATCGACCAGGCGCTCTGGCACGAAGGCATCCTCACTGACTGGTTTCTGTTCTGCGACAACTCACTCCGCCTAGCTCCGCCTCTCATCATTACCGACGCCGAAATCGACGAAGCCTGCGCCGCCCTACTACGAGCTATATCTTCGATAATGGAGAATTAGGAGTGAAGAATTAGGAATTAGTCGTTCAATGGCTCCTTGTGGGGCGCCTGAATAATCAATTCTTAATTCTTAATTGATTTCAACAGCAGCTGGGTTTCGGATTTGATGTCTTCGCGGTCCATGCCGTCCTTCACACCTTGGGAAATTTGCTTGACTAGCAGATTCACTATGTCTTTGCGAAAGCCGAGCTTTTCGGCCATGATGGTGCAAAAGTCCATCTCGTTGTCGTCCACAATGCCATCGGCCAGCATCATGTCTACCATGTCAAAAATCTGGTCGAAACGCTCCGAATCATTGTCGGGCACCACCATGCGACTGGTGGCGCTGTTGGCCACCAAGGACTGAATCTCCGCGTTTCGAATGCCATTCTTCTTACCCACGGCGATGATGAATTTCATTTCGCGCTCGTCGAGGTGGCCATCGGCTTTGGCTAGCGCGGCCAGGTTCTGAATATGGCTTTTGACCTTGCGGGTTTGCTCGTTTTCAAAAAAACCAAACATAGGTGGGATGTTGCTTAAGGGTCGGGAAGAGAACAGCAAAGCCGCCCGGCCGGGGGCGGCGAGTGGAAGTTACTCGTCGGGATGCTGGTTTCCAATAGGTCGTTTACGCAAGGCAGAAAAAAACAGATAGCTCGCTCCTCTTGGTTTTAGCCTAAAAAATCCCGGACGGGGTGGCTTTTCGCTGTCGATTTACCACCTTTGTCCGCTCCGGGCTCTTAGTGAGCCTTAGAAACTTTTGAACAGGAGGATGATGAAACGTATAGCAGTTTTCACCAGCGGCGGCGACTCGCCGGGTATGAACGCCTGCATCCGCGCCGTAGTACGTACGGCCGTTTATCACGGCATCGAAGTGTATGGCATCATGCGGGGCTACAGCGGCATGATAAAAGGGGAATTTGTCCGGCTGGACTCCGCTTCCGTAGCCAACACTATTCAGAAAGGGGGCACCATCCTCAAATCGGCCCGCAGCCAGAAATTTATGACCAAAGAAGGCCGCCAGCAGGCTTTCGACCAGCTCGTCAATAATGGTATCGAAGGCTTGGTGGCTATCGGTGGCAACGGCACGTTCACCGGTGCCACGCTTTTCGAAGAGGAGTTTGGCATCCCCACGGTGGGCGCGCCCGGCACCATCGACAACGACCTGTACGGCACCGACTACACCATCGGTTATGACACGGCCGTGAACACGGCTCTGGAAGCCATTGACAAAATTCGCGACACCGCCGACTCGCACGACCGGTGCTTCTTTGTGGAGGTGATGGGCCGCGACTCCGGCTACATTGCTATTCCGTGCGCCATTGGCGGCGGGGCCGAAATTGTAATGATTCCCGAAACGCAGATGTCGACGGAAGCCGTGATTGATTCGCTGCAATCGAGCTGGCGGCGCTCCAAAACCTCGTTCATCGTGGTGGTGGCCGAAGGTGATGAGGAAGGCAACGCCCACATGGTGGCCCAGAAAGTAAAGGAAGCCATTCCCGAGCTGGATACCCGTGTTACCATTATCGGGCACATTCAGCGCGGCGGCGCCCCTTCTGCCGCCGACCGGATGCTAGCCTCGCAAATTGGCATTGCGGCCGTGGAAGGCCTGCTCAACGGCATGCGCAACGTGATGGCCGGCATCGTGGACCGCAAACTCGTGTACACACCCTTCAGCGACACCATTCACAAGAAAAAGCTCATCAACCAGAGCTTTATGCGGATGGTGGAGATTCTGAGTGTGTAAGTTGTTAAACAAATTGCCCCTGTCATTGCGAGCAACGCGAAGCAATCCTTCCTCTCTGAGACCAGTTTTCCTAACCAGACAAGCGCTTGGCAGTAGTGTAGCAACCTAACGTCAAGGGCTTGGTCTTACAAATTAAGCTTTGTGCAGAGAGAGGAAGGATTGCTTCGCGTTGCTCGCAATGACAATGCAGGCATTCAACTCAAATTCACCCACCGATACTCTTCGTCGCGGCGGAGCCAGGTGAGCTGGCGCTTGGCGTAGTGGCGGGTGTTGCGCTTGAGCAGCCGGACGGCCTCGGGCCAGTCGTAGAGACCATCGAGGTAGCCGAAGATTTCCTGGTAGCCTACAGTTTGCAGCGCGTTGTGATGACGATACGGCAGCAACGATTCTACCTCCGCCAGCAAGCCCGCTGCCAGCATGTGGTCCACACGCTGATTGATACGCTCATACAGTTCTTCCCGCTCCCGAGTAAGAGCCACTTTGAGCACGCGAAACGGTCGGTTGGCCGCCGGGCGGCCAGTATGGAAGCTGCTGAACGGCTGACCGGTAGCGCGGCACACTTCCACGGCCCGCAGCACCCGCTGATGGTTCTGCTTGTCGATGCGGGCGTGAGCTACCGGGTCGAGGCGAGCTAGCTCTGCCACCAGCGGCTCTAGCCCGTGCGCCGCCAACTCTTGCTGCAACTGCGCCCGAAGGGCTAGGTTAGCAGTGGGCAGCTCATCCAGCCCATCCGTCACGGCTTGCAAGTAAAGGCCCGACCCGCCCGTGAGAACGACGACGGAGTGACGCTGAAACAATTCGTCCAGCAGTTGCAGGCAGTCGGCTTCGAAACGGCCCGCATTGTACTCTTCCGTAATGCTGTGCGAGTTGATGAAATGATGCGGCACGCCCTGCATTTCGTCCGCCGTCGGCTTAGCCGTCCCAATGCTCATCTCCCGAAAAAACTGCCGCGAATCAGCCGATACGACTTCAGTGCCCAAGTGCTGTGCCAACTGCACGCACAACGCCGTTTTGCCCACGGCAGTAGGCCCAGCCATCACCAGCAGCGTACGCTGCGCTTCGTGTAGCTCGACGGAGGTGAGAAGGTCGTGAGGTGACAAGTAGTTTGGGGTGGTTTTAGGTGACAGGTGACAGGTGACAAGTGACAAGTGACAAGTGACAAAGGTACTGTCATCCTGAGCGGAGCGAAGGACCTTGATTGACCGACGTCAACATTGCAGAGTTGGGAACCGAGCCCCAGCGGGGCGGCATATCGGTAGAAATAACGACCGTAAAATGTATTTCAAGCCCCATCGGGGCGACACCTGCGTTGCCAAGTGCCGCCCCGATGGGGCTCTGAAACCGTAGGTACACACAAGAACTACCACCATGCCGCCCCGCTGGGGCTCAACTACAGGCTCGCCACCTCCTCACCTGTCACTTGTCACGTGTTACCTGTCACCTACAACCTCACAACCTCCTTATACAACGCCAACAACTTCATTTCTTCATGCTGCCAGCTTAGGGCGGGGCGGGCGCGGCGGCAGTTTTCGGCGAGGTGCTGGTAGCGGGCCGGGTCGTCGCGCAGGAGGCGGTTGAGGGCGGCAGCTAAGGTGGCGGGTTGCAGGTCGGGCACCATTTCAGCCACGTCGTATTGCTCGTTGAGGGCGCTATACTCGGGAAAATCCACAACGAGCTGGGGGATGCCGGCGTGCAGATAGTCGAAGAACTTGTTGGCCAGTGAATAGTAGTAGCTCAGACCTTGGTTTTCGAGCAGCATTACGCCTAGTGCGGCGTGGCGGGTCACTTCGCGCAAGTCATGGGGCAGCACGAAGCCGCGAAATTCCACTTTGCCACTGGCCAACAGCCCGAGCGCCGCTGCTTGTGCCCGCAATGCTTCCGACAAGTCGCCTTCCCCGCAAATCACCAAGCGGCCCGCTACTGCCGGCATGGCCTCCAGCAACGGCTCCAAGCCCCGGCCGGCGTTCAGCGCGCCTTGGTACAGAATGTAGCCAGCCGGCGGTGCCGCGGCCGGAGCCGGCGGCAAGATTTCCTCCGTGAGCCGACTGATATTGCGGATAACCGCAAACGGCCGACCGTAGCGGGCCTCAAACACCCGCGCCAGCGCCGGACCAACGGTATACGCCAGTTGGGCGCGGGGCACGATAAACTGTTCCACTCGGCGCCAAATGCGCTGCACCGACGGCCGGGCCACCACTTCCGGCACTTCCGTAAACAGCTCGTGCGCATCGTACACGAAAGGTTGACCACCCAACCTCGCCCGCAACCACACGGGCAGCGCCGTATCGAGGTCGATGGCGCACCAGGCGGCGGCGCGTTGCGTGAGCAGGTACAGCAGCAAGCGCAAGTTGAACTCTAGGTAGAACAGTTTGCCTCGCTGGAAGTGGCAGCGTAGCCGGTGCTGGCCGTACGGCTGCTCGGTAAGTGGCCGCGACGTAGCCCACTCCCGCCCTACTAGCAGCACGTCGTACCCGGCGTGGGCCAGCGAGCCGCAAATGCGTTGCATCCGCTGGTCGTAGTTGAGGTCGGTGGTGACGGTAAAGAGTAGGCGCGGGGCGGGCATAGGGGCGACCGAGCTACTTAGCCGAGGCCGGCGGAGTAAAAAGCGCGGAGATTTGGGATATTTTCGACAAATTTAACTGTTAAACCTGGCCTCGGCGGGACTTTCTTTGTTCGCTCCGCCACTAGCTGCTGCCCTCTCCGATGCCCCAATCTGCTGCCCCACTGGCTTCTGCGGCCGTGGCTCCACCAACCGACTTCTACCGCGCGCTGTTCGAGGAGGCCTACGATGCCCTGCTGCTCTATGATGAGCAAGGCACCCTTCTTGACGGCAACCAGACGGCCCAGCGCCTGCTCGGCACCACCGTGGCCGGTCTGCGCGCCACTGGCCTCATGGCGCTGGCCGTCGCGCCTCCCGCTTCGGCCCACCACGAACAATGGCTGAATGAAGATGGCCTGCGCGAAGCCGTGCAGCACACGGCCCGTACCGGCGAGCCGGTTTCGCGCTGGTGGCACGGCCGCTACGCCGCCCAGCGCCCCCTCACGGCCTGGGCCACGCTGCACCGTCTTACTCTGCCCGATGGCCTGGTGCGGGTGCAGCTCATCCTGCGCGACTCCACGCAGAGCTTGCAGGCGCAGGAGCGGCAAGCGCAGCAGCGTGTACTCGACCACACCCAGCGGCAGCTGCGCGACCTGCTTTCCCGTACCACGCTCAGCTACGTGCTGCTCGACCGGACTGGCATTATCCAGGATGTCAACGACTTCTTTTTGGAGTTCACGGAGTATACGCGGGAGGAAGTCATTGGCCAGCAGTACAACGAGCTGTTTATACCGCCGGGCGAGCGGGCTAGGCTCCACCAAGGGTATCTGGATTGCATCGAAGATGGCCGACTAGAAGAGTTCTACGAGCGCGCGCTGCTCACGAAAAGCGGGCAGGCGCGCATGGTGTACTGGCACGCCGAATTTGCTTATGCTCCCGATGGCCAGATTACGGGCATTTTCGTGGTGGGGCGCGACTTCACGGAGCGCCACGTGGCGGCCCGCGCCCTCACCGACAACCGCAACCGCCTCCAAGACTTCCTCGACAATGCCCACGACCTCATTCAGAACCTGAGCATCGACAACCGGCTGCTCTTCGTGAACAAGGCCTGGAAGGAAAAACTCGGCTACGAAGACGAAGACCTGCCCAATCTGACGCTCTCGGACGTGGTGCACCCCTATTACAAAGCCAAGCTGCTCTACCAGCTGCGCAACCTGTACAAGGGCGAAAAAGTGAACAAGCTGGAAACGGTGTTCCTCACCAAAACCGGCAAGCCAGTCCACTTAATCGGCTCCATTTCCTGTTCCTGGCAAGACGACGAGCCGGTGAGCACCCGCGCCATTCTGCACGACATCACGGACCGCATCAAGGCCGAGCGACTCCAGAAGGTGTATTACAGCATCGCCAACCTGGCCATCAGCTCCAAGGATTTGCACTCGCTCTACGGCGCCATTCACCGGGAGCTGAGCAAGATTATCGAAACCAACAATTTCTACATCGCGCTCTGCGACGAGAACCGCACACAACTTCAATTTGCGTATTTAGTCGACCAGAACACGCAGGGCGAAATGGGCGCCGTGTCGCGGCCGTTTTCGTCGGGCATGTCGGAGTATATTATTCGGACCGGACGGCCGCAGTACATGCTGCGGCACGAGTTGCAGGAACTGATTAGCAGCGGCACCATCACGGCGTTTGGGCTGATGCCGGAGGTGATGCTTTGCTCGCCGCTCAGCATTGGCGAGCGAATTATTGGCGTGATTGCCGTGCAGGACTACTACAAGGCCGACGCCTACGCCCCCACCGACCTCGAAATCCTGCACTTCATTTCCAACCAAGTGGCGCTGGCCATTGAGCGCAAGCGCAACGAGGTGCAGATTCAGAAGCAGAACGCCCGCCTCAACGCCATTTTCGAAAGTGGCTCGCACTTGATGTGGAGCGTGGACACGCACTCGCGCCTCACGAGCTTCAACCGCAACTACGCGGCCTATTTCCTGCGCCGCAACGGCGTATATCCTACACCCAACGTGAACCTGTTCCAGGCCGATTTGGCCATGATGGAAAAGGAAGCTCGCGACCTGTTCGTGGAGAATTACCGCAAGGCGTTTCAGGGCCACCCGCAACGCTTCGAGGTGCGCCTGCGCGACGCGCGCGGCCTGGATTCGTGGCGCGAAATCTTCCTCAACCCCATCTACCTCGACGATGGCTCGTTCGAGGAAATTTCGGGTATCGCCCACGACATCACCGAGAAAAAGCGCGGACAGTTGGAGCTGGCGGCCCAGGAAGAGAAGTTCCGCGCCATTTTCGAATCGTTCCAGGACGTGTACTACCGCACCGATAACAAAGGCATTCTGACGCTGGTGAGCCCCTCGGTGCAGGACATGCTGGGCTACACGCCGGAGGAAGTGACGGGCACCCCCATTCATGACTATTACCTGCACCCGGAGGAGCGCGAAAACCTGCTGCGCACCGTGCTGGACAGTGGGGAGGCCCGCAACCTTGAAATTGCCATGCGCCACAAAGACGGCCACGGCGTGAGTGTGCTCGTGAATGCGCGCATGGTGGAAGAAGGTAGCCCCGCCGCCACTGAAGGCATCGGCCGCGACATTACGGGGCTCAAGCAGATGCAGGACGACCTGCGCCGCGCCAAAGAGTCGGCGGAAACGGCGCTGGAAGCCAAAACGCTGTTCTTGGCCAACATGAGCCACGAGCTGCGCACGCCCATGAACGGCATCATCGGCATGATTGACTTGCTGCACCAAACGGTGAGCAGCGAGGAACAGGAAGAGTACGTGGATACGCTGCGCAAGTCCTCGGACGCGCTGCTGGCCATCCTGAACGACATTCTGGATTTGTCGAAAATCCAGGCTGGCAAGTTGCAGCTCAACGTGGAGGGCATGGACCTGCATTACACCCTCGACAAGATTCATTCGCTCTTCTCGAACCGCGCCCAGCAGAAGCGTCTCACCTTCACCTACCACATTGCCCCCGGCACGCCGCGCTTCATCGTGACGGACGAAACGCGCCTCTTGCAAATCCTGAGCAACCTTACTTCCAACGCCATCAAGTTCACGGCGCAGGGCACGGTCAGCATCATTGTGTCCACGGACAAGCACGAGGGCGACGAGTACACGCTACGGGTTGCGGTGCAGGACTCGGGCATTGGTATTTCGGAAGACAACGCCAAACTGCTCTTCACCAACTTCACCCAGCTCGATACCACGCCCACCAAGGCTTTCGGCGGCACTGGACTGGGCTTGGCTATCAGCAAGCAATTGGCGGAGTTGCTAGGCGGCGAGATTGGCATGCTCTCGAACGAAGGCGACGGCAGCACATTCTGGTTTACGCTGCGCTGCCAGGCGGCCCACAACGAAGCCGAAATTGTACAGGAGCGGCTGGCCTCGCGCGAGCGGGCTCCCGACATTGCGCGCTTCCAAACCCCGCCCAAAGTGCTGTTGGTCGATGACAACCTTATCAACCAGAAAGTAGCCACTCGCCTGCTCGACAAGCTAGGCTGCGACATTGAGATGGCCGACAATGGCTTCGAAGCCATTAGCAAAGCCACAGCGCCTTCAGCCGTTTTCGACTTGATTTTCATGGACATCCAGATGCCCGAAATGGATGGCCTCACGGCCATGCAGGAAATTCGGCGGCGCCTGGGTAAAGCCTGCCCGCCCATCGTGGCCATGACGGCCTATTCCATGAAGGAAGACGCCGAGCGGTTCGTGCGCGAAGGCATGGACGACTACGTCTCGAAGCCCGTGAAAAGCCAGGACCTGTACGCGGTGCTGCGGCGCTGGCTCGGCGAAGGCCACCCCGCCTCGGGCACCCCGGAGGAGGCCGAACCCCAACTCCCAACCGCCACCACTGAAACGGCCGCCCCGGCAGCGGCACCCGAAGCCACACTCCCGCCCCTCGTCATCGACCAGGAAGTGCTGGAACAGCTCCGGCAGTTGGGCGGGGCTGAGTTTGCCGCGCAGCTTTACGAAGAGTTTGAAGCGGAAGCCGGCCAGGTACTGAGCGAGGCGGAAGAATTGGTGCGCGCCGGTCACTATGAGCAAATTCTGCCGCATTTGCACCAACTCAAAGGCACTGGCTTCACGCTGGGCCTGACGGAACTGGCCGAATGCGCCAAGCAGTTGGAACACGAGTTGAAGAGAGGCGCTACAACCAATACAGAGCACAATTTTCAGAATTTGCTGACTTATTTCACGCAGTTCAAAAATACCTACCCTGCCGTGACGAGTGTGGCCTAGCTAAGCATTGCCAATCCCGTTGCTTTACCTTTCATTTGCCCTCCCAACACCTCCTTCTTTCTACTCCAATGAGCGACACGAAAACAATACTGATTGCGGAAGACAGCTCCGTAATCCTGAACCTGACCAAAAAAATCCTCGAACTCCAGAAGTACCGTATCGTTTCGGCTAAGAACGGAGGAGAAGTTATCAAGCAGGTGGAAAGCCAGGGCGTCGATTGCGTGCTGATGGACATCAACATTCCGGTGAAAGATGGCATGGAATGCACCCGCGAAATACGCGCCCACCACGACGAGCGTATTTCCAAGATTCCCATCATCGCCATCACCGGCAACGCCAACAACTATTCCATGGAGCAGTTCCGCGAAGCCGGCGTAACCGACTACCTGCCCAAGCCCCTCGACTTCGACGCCCTCGTGCGCGTAGTGAAGCAGTACGTAGGGTAAATGGTTGAATTGCTACATGGTTAAATGGTTGGTCGTTGTCATGATTTGTTGAACGACCAACCATTTAACCATTCAGCCATTTAGCCATTCAATCATGCAGATAACCTTCCTTGGCACGGGTACGTCGCAGGGCGTGCCCGTGATTGGGTGCCATTGTGCCGTGTGCCGCTCCGTCGATTACCGCGACAAGCGGCTGCGCGTGTCGGTGCACTTGCAGGTGCAGGACAGAAGTATCGTCATCGACTCGGGGCCCGATTTCCGCCAGCAGGCCCTGCGGGAGCGAATCGACCACCTCGATGCGCTGGTGTTCACGCACGAACACAAGGACCACACGGCCGGCATGGACGACATCCGGGCCTACAATTTCAAGCAGCAGCAGGACATGCCCGTGTACGCGGAGCAGCGCGTGCTCGACCAGCTCAAGCGCGAGTACGCCTACATCTTCGCCGAGCACAAGTACCCCGGCGTGCCGCAGGTGCAAACCATTCCCATCCTCACCGACACCGACCCGTTCGACGTGCAAGGCGTGCAGTTCCAACCGATCCGGGCGCTGCACTACAAGCTGCCGGTGCTAGGGTTTCGGGTGGGCGGTTTCACCTACGTGACGGATGCTAACCACCTTTCTTCAGCTTCGCTGGACCTTATGCGCGGCTCCGAAGTAATTGTATTGAACGCCTTGCGGCAGGAAAAGCACATTTCCCATTTCTCCTTATTGGAGGCCGTAGCCGTGCTGGAGGAACTAGCCCCGCGCCGCGCTTACCTCACCCACATCAGCCACCTGCTGGGCCGCCACCGCGATGTTGAAGCTACCCTGCCGGACTTTATCCGGCTGGCGTATGATGGGTTGCGGCTGGAGATGTGAGAGGCGTTTGTTTTTCAGCCACACATAGTAGCATAAGAAGTTATGAGCTTCCCTTCATTTGCTTTGCTTCTTATCCTACTGTTCTCGGCAGGGACGCTCCAAGCCCAAAAATCAACTGGTGCTGTATACACAAGTCCTAGCTCGCCATTAGTTGTTGGGCACCGTGTCACTACACCATACAATTCTACTAAAGCCCAGCCAAAGATTCTGTCTAGGTTCTGGCATAACTCAGATTCGGTGGGCCAGGCAGTAGAAGCCGCTCGATTCGTGAATCTTTTAACCCAGCGTATCCACTCGTCTAATATTGAGTCTCTGGATGTGTTAAGTAAAGCCCAATTCCTCTATCAGTTTACCGTGAATAGTGATGGCACTATTCAGGCACCAGTCTTACTCAGTAAGCACTTTTCTTTGGAGGAGAGTTCGTACCCACCGGAGTATATCAACGCTTTGGATAAGGCCATAAAACAGGCTATCAAATCCTTCTTGTTTAGCCCTGCCGCTTCTCAAGAGACCCTAACAATTCCTGTAAATATTCTTCTTAATTAGGTGCTACGCCTGAGAGTTCGGTGTACCTTCCGCCGGAACGGCTTTATAGTAGGCAGACACTATAACTCATGCACAACAACTACTACTTCCTGCGCCAACTGGCCCCTGCCCTGACCCGTCAGTTGGCCGGCTACAAAGCGGTGACGTGCTTTTCGCAGGAGAAAGACGAGTTGGTTGTTGGCCTGACCAATGGCACCGCCGAGTTCTGGTTGAAAGCCCAGCTCTCAGCAACCTTCCCAGCACTAGCACTGCCCGAATCCTTCCACCGCGCCCGCGCCAACTCCGTAGATCTGCTGCCGGACCTGCTGGGTCAGGAAGTTTCGGAAGTAAGCGTACTGCCCCAAGACCGGGTGCTGCAATTCCGTTTTCGCAGCGGCGCCACGCTGCTGCTGAAGCTCTATGGCCCGCGCCCCAACGCTATTTTCCGGCTATCTGATGATGCTCCTGCCGAATTGTTTCATCAGCGCTACACCGCCGATGCGGAGATTCAGCCGCTGCCGGCGCCTCAACCCCTAGCCCCGCAAATACTTGATGCACATTATCCCCCAGGAAAGGGGCGACTAACTCTAGAATCTAGTACGAAAGAGTCGTCTGGCTTCCCCTTCTCTGAAGGAGAAGGGGGCCGGGGGGATGAGGCCAACCCGCTCAAGCGCTACCCCGCCCTCGCCGACTTGCCAGCCCGCTACCTGCGCGCCCACGGCTACGACCCGGCCCCGCAGGAGCGCAAAGAGCAGTTGGTGCAGGATGTCTTGGCGCAGCTGGAAACCCCCACCGAGTTCTACCTCACAACCGTAGAAGGCCGCACGCGGCTGAGTTTACTGCCCGTAGGCGAAGTGGAACGCACCTTACCCGCGGCCGACCCTATTGCTGCATTGCGTGCTTTTGTACCGCTGGCCCTGAGCCGCCGCGCTCACGAGATGGAGCTGCGGCAGCTACGGCAGTTGCTGGAGCGCCGCGCCGACGAAGCCGCCACCAGTGCCAGCCTGGCCCGTACCCGCCTGCACGCGCTGGAGCACACCGCCGGCTACCGCCAAACCGCCGACCTCATCATGGCCCACTTGAGCCAGATTCTGGCTGGGGCCGTGCAAGTAGAAGTCGTGGATTTCTACCAGGACAACCAGCCGCGCATCATCAAGCTCAAGCCCACCGAAACGCCGCAACGCACCGCTCAGAACCTCTATCGCAAGGCCAAGAATCAGCAAATAGAAACCAAGCAGCTAGCCGAACGAGCCGAACGCCGCGAAACGGAAGCTCTCTGGTGTATGGAGCGACTGGAGGAACTGGATGCCCTACCCGCCGACCTGCGCACTCTGCGCCAATGGCGTAAACAGCACCAACTGGAACCCGAAACCAAAGCCAAAGCAGCCACTGAATTACCCTTTAAGGTATTCGAGGACCACGGCTTTACTATTCTGGTAGGCCGCAACGCTCAAAACAACGACCTGCTCACGCAACGCTACGCTCACAAAGAAGACCTATGGCTGCACGCCAAGGACGTGAGCGGCTCGCACGTCGTGATTCGGCACCGGGCAGGCCAAACCGTACCGGAGCCTGTGGTGGAGCATGCCGCCCAGCTCGCGGCCTGGTACTCGCGCCGCCAGCACGATTCGCTTTGCCCAGTTACCGTGACGCCCAAGAAATTCGTGCGCAAGCCCAAGGGCGCCTTGCCCGGTCAGGTGCTAGTAGAGCGCGAGAAGGTGGTATTGGTGGTGCCGGCTAATCCATTTGAGCGAAACGGGTAATTTCTGATTTCACTCATAATCCAAAACTAAAAGCCCGCTTCAGTTGAACTGAAGCGGGCTTTTATTAGAGTGCGCGCGGGGAGATTCGAACTCCCACACCCGAAGGCACCACCCCCTCAAGATGGCGTGTCTACCAGTTTCACCACGTGCGCAGATGACGGCAAGCACTCCCTTGTTCAAGCAAAAGCCGGAGCTTTCGACTTCGCTGAGGCGGCGAAGTGGGGACAAAAGTAGCCACTGACGCCGGGCAGTGCAAGCCCACGCGGGTATTTTTTGTGGCAGGAAGCTTCTATAATGGCCGCAACAGACCGTTGCGTGCTCAGATTCAGCCAGAAACCACCAAGTGCTAAAATCAAAATATCTTTCCGTGCGGAAGCGGACTGGCCGTTTTTCGACTCATCTACCTACGTCATGAATAGTTTTCTGCCGACTGCCTCTGCTCGTTCCAACTTATTTGGCCGCTTCGCCGAGCGAGTTACGGCTTGGTCGGGTTCTACGCTGGCTTTTTGCCTGGCCCTGGGTACCGTGCTGGCCTGGGCATCTACTGGTCCTCTTTTTCACTACTCCGAAACCTGGCAGTTGGTCATTAACACCGGTACCACTATCGTCACGTTTCTAATGGTATTTCTGATTCAGCGCGCGCAGAACAAGGATTCACTGGTGCTGCACCTCAAATTAAACGAGTTGATTGCGGCCCACAAAGGCGCTAGCAACCGCCTCATCAACGCCCAGGATTTCTCGGAGGCAGAAATCCACTTGCTGCACCGCTACTTCGATATTCTGGCCGAAAAAGCCCGGCAAGATCGTAGCCTGGGACGAACCCACAGCGTGGAAGAGGCCGAGGAAAACCACATCACCAAAGAACAGGCCCGCCACAAACCGCACTAGCCTAGTTGCACAAGGCTATAAAAAACCGGCCCTGCTTTCCAAGGAAAACAGGGCCGGTTCGAATGGAATGCTTGATGTAGCGCTATTCTGCGCGGGCCAGTGGCGTGTCTACCACGTGCTCCGACACGAACCACACTTGCAACTCGTTGGTGCGCATTACTTCACTTACCAATAGGTCGTTGGTGCCATCGTCGCCGCTGTCGGCGGCTTCTTTGGCGTACTCGTGGCTTTTCTTGAGCAGAATCTGGTGCGCTTCCAGTAGCCGCGATACTTGCACGGGGGCTTCTTCCCGGTCGCGGGGCGGCCGCGGAATCGAGGTCAGTTCTGCTACGTCGTGGGCCATGGCGACGGCCACGCCACCAAGCACCTGAATCCGCTCCGCGATGGAGTCGACGAGGGTGCTTTGCTCTTCATAATGCTTGTCGTAGAGTAAGTGCAGCTGATAAAACGTTGGCCCTACTACCTGCCAGTGGTGCTTTTTGTACAGGTCGCGCAACGTGATGGTGTCGGCCAGCATCTGGTTAAGATTGTTGACGCTTTGCTGGCGCGTTTTCTCATCCAGGCCAATGGGCAGGCGCTGCGATACGGTACCGTACTTCTGTAACGGCGTCGGTGCGTTGAACTGCTGGTTCAGGATGGGCTGCAAGCTGGCGTTAGGAGCAGATTTTCCGTTGGCGGAAGCAGGTACTGCCTTGCGGACAGCCGGAGCTTTGGGGGCGGCCACCGCAACTTCGAGCGCGGCGGCGGGTTTCTTGGCAGGAGCTTTGGCCATGAGCAACAAATCGGATATGGTCGGAGAATTGAAGCCGGACCACTTATTGGGCGGCATTCTGCTTTCAGTACGCATAAGTAAGTCCCAGGTTAACGGATAGGCTATATTTACTTCCTATGGCACATCAACACCCGCACCCCGAAGACCACCTGACCAGCTCTGCCATGCTCCAGGATATTGTCATCGGCCTCTCCGATGGACTTACCGTCCCGTTCGCGCTGGCCGCTGGCCTGAGCGGGGCCGTCCAGTCGTCGGGGCTGGTGATTACGGCGGGGCTGGCGGAAATTGTGGCCGGCTCCATTGCGATGGGACTGGGTGGCTATCTGGCCGGCCGCACTGAGGTGGAGCACTACGACGCCGAGCTGGCCCGCGAGTACCGCGAAGTGCGCGAAGTGCCGCACGTAGAGCGCGCCGAGGTAGATGAGCTGCTGGCAGAAATCGGCCTCTCGGAAGCCACCCGCGCCCGTGCCGTAGAGGAACTCACCGCCGACCCCGACCAGTGGGTGCGTTTCATGATGAAGTACGAGCTAGGCCTCGAAAAGCCCGACCCGCGCCAGGCACCCAAAAGCGCCGCTACCATCAGCATTGCTTACGCCGTGGGTGGACTTATTCCCCTGAGCGCCTACTTTTTCACGTCTACACCCGCGGAAGGATTGGCCTGGTCCGCAGCCATTACGCTGCTCTGCCTGCTCGTATTCGGCTACTTCAAAAGCCGCCTCACCGGTCAGCCGCCCGTAGCTGGAGCCCTGCGCATGGCCGCCATTGGCGCCTTGGCGGCCGGCGCCGCCTACCTGGTCGCTAAGCAGATTGGGGAAGGCAACCTGCTAGGCGGTTAAAACCGTCCGGTCACAACCATTTCATAGCATTAGTAGCTCACAAAAGTTGATGCTCCCGGCGCCTAGTAATTCACTTTTATCTTTTCTCACTTGAATTTGAGCTGACCTGCCTGCGTTGGAAGGCCAAGATGTAACCACATCAGCACATCAAAAAATCAGCACATCAGCACATCCCCCATGCCTTTTCCCTTCTTCGGCGACGACAAATCGAAAATAGCCCAGATGCTCGCCACCCTGCCCCAGACCGGCCGCTTGGAGTGGATAGGCCTGCGCCCCCAGCGCCGCGAACCACTACTGGCGGTGCCCGAGGCTTCCGTCGAAACCGACCGGCACCTGCGCGGCGACCATGCCCGCGTGAAGGCTGGCGGCAAGCGGCAAGTCACGCTCATTCAGCACGAGCACCTGGCGGCAGTGGCAGGCTTTCTGGGGCTGGCGGAGCCAGTGGAGCCGGGCCGCCTGCGGCGCAACCTAGTAGTAAGCGGCCTGAACCTACTAGCTCTCAAAAACCGGCAGGTGCGCATCGGCCAGGAAGTGGTGCTCGAAATTACGGGCGAGTGCCACCCTTGCTCCCGCATGGAAGAAGAGCTAGGCCCCGGCGGCTACAACGCCATGCGCGGCCACGGCGGCATCACGGCCCGCATCGTGCAGGGCGGCGTGATTCGGGTGGGTGATATGGTGCAGATAGTGGCCGCAGTACCAGCAGCGAAGGCAGAGTAGTTGGCGGCTACAAATGCCGACACGAAGAGAAGACGCGCGAGTTGATTGAAGTAGCTGCCCACAGCCAGATTCCGCAGGTCCGGCGCCAGCTCTTGTGGGCCAGCGCCTTGACGAGTTTCTACGGTGAACTGAAATCATGTTTCTAAAGCCGGTGACGCGCATCTGCCGAGTGTCGCCCCGATCGAGCTGCATCGACCTTCTTGGCCGTTTGCTATCACTATACCTCCCCGCTGGGGCTCGGTTATTTACTCAGCGTTGCTTACTCATCCAGCCGGTCCACGTCCGTAATTACGCCCTTGTTCTTCATAGTCAGCAGGTCGAGCTGAGTGAGTGAGAAAGGCTCCTTCTCGAACTTTTCGGGGGAGTTGAGTTTGGCCAGCGGATGAGCATCATTTATGGTATACTCATTGGCCACTAGCTCCACGGTGTTGCCCTGAGCGCTTATCACTTTCAGCAGGGAATACTGGTCGGAGGCATCCTCATCCCGGATGGTGTAAATATCGCCGGCGTGGGGAGCGGCGAGGTAGGCGACATTGTCTTTCTCGTCGAGCGAGTTGGCTACCGTGCCCCAGCCGATGCCCAGCGCCAGGAGCACCAGCCCCAACCACTGCCACCACGGCGACGAGGTTTCCTTTTTGAGGGCCTGCATGGCCTGGCGTACCTGCGGCTCCGCCTCGGCTGGCAGCTCGCCCAGCTCCCAGGAGTTGCGGCAGTGGTGGCATTCGGCCACGGTGGGCTTGGTATAGGGCGCCAACGGAATCCAGTACACGTGGGCGTAGCGGCTAAATACACTGAACTTCATCTGCTCAGCATTGGAGCAGGCCGGACAAGTCACGCCCGGAGCTGGCTCGGTGCGCACGAGCGAGCCATTGGTACCGTAAACAATCATCGGGGCAGTAGAGGTATTAGCAGCGGCGAAAGGAAAGTCAAACTCACCAAATATACTCTCCTCAGTCTATATATCACCTTGTTTTTAACTAAAAAGACCGACCCTAGCAAGGCTGACCTTCAAGCATTATCTTCCCGCCCCCAATTCATAATTCAGCATCCATAATTCAGCATCCATAATTCAGCATCCATAATTCAGCAT